>JBEGOO010000236.1:0-7882 GCA_041182045.1 Verrucomicrobiota bacterium | reverse complement strand
AACCGCGACATCCGCCCGATCTTCTCGGACACCTGCTTCGCCTGCCACGGCCCGGACGAGAGCAAGAACAAGGGCAAGCTCCGGCTGGATTCCCTCGTGGCCGCGCGCAAGGGCGGCAAGTCGGGCGACCCCGCCATCGTGCCCGGCCACCCGGAGCAGAGCTCGGTGATGAAGCGCCTGCTCACCACCGACGTCGACGACCACATGCCCCCGGCGGACTTCCACAAGGTGCTGTCGCCCGCGCAGGTCGAGACCGTCCGCCGGTGGATCGCCGAAGGCGCGGAGTACCAAGGCCACTGGGCGTTCCAGGCCCCGCGCAAGGCCGCCCCGCCGACCATCCCCGCCGGCGGCAACGCCATCGATGGCTTCGTCCAGGCGACCTTGCAGGCCAAAGGGCTCCATCCCAACGCCGAGGCGGACCGCGCGACGTTGCTGCGCCGGGCGGCGCTCGACCTGACGGGCCTGCCGCCCTCCGAGGCCGACCAGGCCGCTTTCCTGGCGGACACCTCCGCCGACGCCTGGTCCAAGGCGCTGGACCGCCTCTTCGCCTCGCCGCACTATGGCGAGCAGATGGCCGTGCAGTGGCTCGACTTCGCCCGCTACGCCGACAGCAACGGCTTCCAGAGCGACACCACCCGGACGATGTGGCCGTGGCGCGACTGGGTCATCCGCGCCTACAACGAGAACAAGCCGTTCGACCAGTTCACGATCGAGCAGCTCGCCGGCGACCTCCTGCCCCACCCGTTGGAATCCCAGGTGGTGGCCACCGGCTTCAACCGCAACCACCGCCTCAACGGCGAAGGCGGTCGCATCGTCGAGGAATGGTTCGTCGAATCGGTCATCGACCGCATCGAGACGACGGGGTCGACCTGGATGGCGCTGACCCTCAACTGCTGCCGCTGCCACGACCATAAGTACGACCCGATCTCGCAGAAGGAGTTCTACCAGCTCTTCGCCTACTTCAACTCCAACGAGGAATCCGGCGTGCTCGGCGAATTCGGCGGCGCGGCCTCCACCCGCAAGGGCGGCAACACCCCGCCGTTGCTCCTGCTCGCCGACGCGGACGCGAAGACGCGGATCGCCGCCGCCGAGGCCGCCGTGGCCCTCGCGCAGGAAGAGGTCCGCAAGGCCTCCGTCACCGACCCCGCCGCGCAGGTCGCCTGGGAGAGCAGACTGCGCTCCGCGTTCACGGCCAAGGCCGCGACCTGGAACCTCCTGACGCCCAAGTCGGCGAGCAGCCAGGGGGGCGCGTCGCTGGCGCGCCAGGCCGACGGCAGCTACCTCGCCGGCGGCAAGAATCCGGCCAACGACACGTACGTCGTGACGACCGCGGCGACGCCGGGACCGTTGACCGGCTTGCTCCTCGAGGCCTTGCCCGACGCTTCCCTGCCGGGCGGCAGCCTCGGACGCTTCACCAACGGCAATTTCGTGCTCAGCGGCGTCGACGTCTACCTGACCACGAGCGACGGCCAGCGGGTCGACGTCGCCATCGTCGACGCCCAGTCCGACTTCGACCAGCCGGGCTACCCGATCAAGAGTTTGGTGGACGAGGCCAAACCCGTCGCGAAAGGCAAGAAGGCGGCCGGCAAACCGAAGGCGGGGCCGGGCTGGGCCATCGCCGGCAACGTCGAGGCGAACAAGGTGGCGCGCAAGGGCCTCCTGCTGCTCGCGCCGACGACCGTGCCGACGGGAGCGACCTTGACGGTGGAGCTCCAGCACCAGGCCCTCGCCGGCCACAACATCGGACGCTTCCGCCTGAGCACGTCCGATCAGCCGGCCGCCTCCTTGAACCTCAAGGACAACCCCGCGGCGGCGACCCTCCGCGCCTTGGTGCTGAAGGAGCCCGCGGCGCGCTCCGCCGCCGAACGCAAGGAACTGGCCAAGCTCTTCCTCGAGGACCCCGCGCATCCGCGGCAGGCCGCCCAAGCCCGGCTCGCGGCCGCGCTGAAGGCCAAGGAGACCGCGGGCATGTCCGGCCTCGAGGTCATGGTGATGAAGGAACGCGCCACCCCGAAGGACGCCTACGTCCTGAACCGCGGCGAATACGACAAGCCCGGCGCGAAGGTGGAACGCAAGCTGCCCGCCGTCCTCCCGCCCCTGCCCGCCGGCGAACCCAACAACCGGCTCGGCTTCGCCCGCTGGCTCGTGAACGGCCAGCACCCGCTGACCGGGCGCGTCTGGGTCAACCGCGCCTGGGAACGACTCTTCGGCACGGGGCTCGTCAAGACCTCGGAGAACTTCGGCTCCCAGGCCGAGTGGCCCTCGCACCCCGAGCTCCTCGATTGGCTCGCGGTCGATTTCGTCGAACGGAAATGGGACATGAAAGGCATGCTGAAGTTCATCATGATGAGCCAGGCGTACCGCCAGAGCGCCGCCGTCACCGCCGAGAAGCTCGAGAAGGACCCGGAGAACCGCCTGCTTTCGCGCGGCCCGCGTTTCCGCCTGTCGGCCGAGACGATCCGCGACCAAGCCCTCGCCTCGAGCGGCCTGCTCGTCCCGAAAATCGGCGGTCCGAGCGTGAAACCCTACATGCCCGAGGCGGTGTGGGATGAGACGAGCGTCTACGGGGACATGCGCAACTACAAGGCGGACACCGGCGAAGGCCTCTACCGCCGCAGCCTGTACACGATCTGGAAGCGGACCGCCGCCCCGCCCTCCATGCTCCTCTTCGATTCGGCGACCCGCGAGGTCTGCACGGTCAAGCGCTCCCGCAGCAACACGCCCTTGCAAGCGCTCTCCCTGCTCAACGAGGTGACCTACGTCGAGGCCGCGCGGAAACTCGCCGAACAGACGCTGCGCCAGCCCGGCGACCTCGACCGCCGGCTCGCCTGGGCGTTCCGGCGGGTGACCTGCCGGGAGCTCCACGCGGACGAGGCCAAGGTCCTGCGCGCCGGCCTCGAGCAACGTCTCGTGAAGTTCCGGGCCGACCTCCCCGCCGCGCGGAAGTTGCTGGCGAACGGCCGCTCGCCGGCCGCCGCCGACCTCGATCCGGCCGAGCTGGCCGCCTGGTCCGTGACGGCGAACATCCTCCTCAACCTCGACGAAACCATCACCCGCGAATGAACTGCAACGACCGTGACTTCCTCGGCCTGACCGCTGCCGACCGGATGGCCCTCTCGCGCCGGACCTTCCTCAAGGGCTCCGCCGGGGGCATCGGCCTCGCCGCGCTGGGCTCCCTCCTCGGCTCCGCGGCGTTCGCGGCCGACGCCGGCGCCGGCTTCCCCAACTTCCGACCGAAGGCGAAGCGCATCATCTACCTCTTCCAGAGCGGCGCGCCGTCGCAGCTCGACCTCTTCGACCCGAAGCCCGCCATGGCCGCGATGCGCGGCAAGGACCTGCCGGAGTCGATCCGCAAGGGCCAGCGCCTGACGACGATGACGTCGGGGCAGAAGAGTTTCCCGGTCGCCCCGTCGATCTTCAACTTCAAGCAGCACGGCCAGAGCGGCGCGTGGTTCAGCGAGCTCATGCCGCACATGGCGGCGAAGGCCGACGAGTGGTGCGTGGTCCGGGCGATGTACACCGAGGCGATCAACCACGACCCCGCGATCACGTTCATGCAGACGGGCAGCCAGCTGGCCGGGCGTCCTTCCATCGGCGCCTGGGCCAGCTACGGTCTCGGCAGCGAGAACAAGGACCTGCCCGCCTACGTGGTGCTGAGCTCGTTCGGCAGCGGCCGCCCCGACGACCAACCGTTGTACGACCGGCTCTGGGGCGCGGGCTTCCTGCCCACCAAGCACCAGGGCGTCAAGTTGCGCAACAAGGGCGAGCGCGTGCTCTACCTGCAGGATCCCGACGGCATGAGCCGGGACGTCCGGCGCGAATCGCTCGACGAGCTCGCCGCCCTGAACCAGCGGCGCCACGGCGTGCTCGGCGACCCCGAGATCCAGACGCGCATCGCCCAGTACGAGATGGCGTTCCGCATGCAGACCAGCGTGCCGGACCTCCTCGACCTGTCGAAGGAACCGCAGCACGTGCTCGACCTCTACGGACCCGACGTGAAACGCCCGGGTTCCTACGCGTCCAACTGCCTCCTCGCCCGTCGCCTCTGCGAACGGGACGTGCGTTTCGTCCAGCTGTTCCACATGGGCTGGGATCACCACGGCGGGCTGCCCAAGGCCATCAAGGGCCAGTGCAACGACACCGACCACGCCACCGCCGGCCTGCTGACGGACCTCCGCCAGCGCGGCCTGCTCGACGACACGTTGATCGTCTGGGGCGGCGAGTTCGGCCGCACCATCTACTCCCAGGGGACCCTGACCGAGACCAACTACGGCCGCGACCACCACCCGCGCTGCTTCACGGTCCTGATGGCCGGCGCCGGCGTGAAGAAGGGCACCACCTTCGGGGAGACCGACGACTTCAGCTACAACATCGTCAAGGACGGCGTGCACGTGCATGACCTCAACGCGACGATCCTGCACCTGATGGGCGTCGAGCACACCCGCCTGACCTACCGCTACCAGGGCCGCGACTTCCGCCTCACCGACATCCACGGCAACTTGGTGAAGTCGATCCTCGCCTAAGCCACACATCCGGTCGGCACACCGGTGAGGATGGGATTCGAAATCTTATTTCAACGCACCTCTCAGAGGGTTTAAGATGTTAAACAGACTTTGCGCCTGATTGCCGTGGCCACCAAACCTGAATGGGAATGAGCGAGCTACCCCAATACAGCAACGCCACCATAGCAAAAAACGGGGCAGCCTCTCCTCTCGATTCATCGGGCTATTCCACCAAGTTGAGGTCGCTCCACGTGCCCGAAAGTCCTTTTGCCTTCAACATGGTGCTCATGTCCACATAAGTCTCGAAGACAATTGGCTTACCCTCAATCCATGTGGCTTCACATTCTTCACAGACGGCCACTGTCTCGCTAGTTGCCTTAATACGCACCGCCAAAACCCAGCCTTGATTGCATCGCGGACACCAAGCCTTCATGGGAACATGACTAGAGGGGTGGGCAATAGGATGACCAGTCAATCCCGCTGCAGGGTCTGCCTCGCTTTGCGCATTCCTTAGGGGACCAATCAACCTCCGTTTCGCCTCATCCAGCGCACGGCAAGCGTCTTCGTAATCTATGTGCCAAGGCTCGCCGTCCGGGCGCGGATAAAATATTGCCTCGATTGCTTCGCCCTCCTGATTGAGTTCCGCCCATTGTGCATCACCGAAAAAAATCTCGGCAACGAGTTTCTCCCGGTCAGGCGGACTCGATATGCAGATTCGCGGTTTGTGCTTCATGTCGCTTCAGAAAAAGAGGGATTTAAACGTTCCATTACTTCTCCATCTGCTCGCGGTAGAGGACCTTGAAGGGGTTTTCGGCGGGGCCGACGGCCTTCTCGTTGACGAGCGACGGCTGGACGTCGGTCCACCATTTCTCGAAATAGTCCGAGAGCTGCTTCACGACATCGGGGTTGGTGGCGGCGCGGTCGGACTGTTCGCCGGGATCCTGCTTCAGGTCAAAGAGCATCCAGCGGGGGCCTTGGGCGATGGCGGCAGGCTTGGCACCAGGCTGGAGGGATGAAACCAGGTGCCAACGGTCGGTCCGCACAGAACAGCCGACATACTTGCCGGTCTCCGGCGAGGCCCCGCGGTTCCAACGACCGACATGCGTGACGAGCGTGCGATTCGGCCAGGGGATGCAGTTCGACCCCGGACGCATCCACGGGGCGAGGCTCAGGCCTTCGACCTGCGGGCGCAAGGCATCGGGCTGAGGCACGCCTGCGAAATCGAGGATGGTAGGCAGGAAATCGATGTTGGAGGCCATCGTGGTGACGTCACCCGGCTGGACGTGTCCCGGCCAACGCCAGAAGGCCATCGCCCGTGTCCCGCCCAGGAAGGCGGTGCCCTTCGCTCCGCGCATCCCGGCGTTGAAGACCTTCGTGCCCGCGGTGCCGCCATTGTCGTTCATGAAGATCACGAGGGTGTCCTTGGCCACGCCGAGCTCGTCCAGCTTCGCGAGGAGCCTACCGACGTTCTGGTCGATGTTGTGGAGCATCCCGAAGAAGTTCTCCGTGTCTTTGCCGAGCTCCTTGCCCTCATAGAGCGCCGCGTCCTCCGCCCGGGCGTTGTAAGGCGCATGCGGGGCGTTGGTCGCAAGATGGCAATAGAACGGGCGCTTGGCCGCGACCTCGCCTTCGATCCACTTCGTCGCCTGGGCGAAGAACACGTCCGTGCAGTAGCCCTTCGTTCGCTCGAACTTGCCGTTGTGCAGGATGGCCGGGCTGAAATACGTGTTACCCGGGGCGTCGCCGCAGCTGCCCGGGTAGCTCTGACCGATGCCGCCGGCGCCGTGGATGAAGACCTCGTCGAAGCCGCGCTTGCCCGGCTGGTAGGCGGCCTCGTCGCCGAGGTGCCACTTGCCGAAGATACCCGTGCGGTAGCCCGCCGCCTGCAGCACCTGCGGGAGCGTCGTCGCCGTGAGCGTCAGACGTTCGCGCTCGAAGATCGTGTGCGTGACGCCGTTGCGGAACTCATGCCGCCCGGTCAGCAGCGCGCTGCGCGTCGGCGCGCAGGTCGGGGAGACGTGGTAGTCGGTCAGCCGGGCGCTTTCCGCCCGGAACTTGTCGAGGTTCGGCGTCTTCAGGACCGGGTTGCCGTGGGCCGAGAGATCGCCGTAGCCCTGGTCGTCCGTGAGGATGAAGAGGATGTTCGGCCGGTCGGCGGCGAAACCGGCGAGGGGAAGCAGCAAGCACGCGAGGAGGCGCATCGGGGTGAGGCCACCCTAGCCGCCGCCCGGCCTTTGCCAAAGCGAAACCGCGGGGCTGGACACCGCCCGCGCCCGCCATTAGGAAATCCCAACCTGCATGCCCCCTTTGCGCCCACTTCTCTACCTCCTTCCCGCCCTGCTCTTCGGCCAGGGCCAGCCCGACGGCGCGGACCTCTACCGCCAGTATTGCGCCGCTTGCCATGGCCAGGAAGGACGCGGGATCCCGAACGTCTTCCCCCCGCTCGCTGGCTCCGACTTCCTCGCCACCCAGCGAACCAAGGCCTTGCGCGCACCGCTCGAAGGCCTCCGCGGCGACCTCACGGTGAACGGACAGAAGTACAACGGCTGGATGCCGCCGGTGACGCTCACCGACGAGCAGCTCGTCGCGGTGTTCGGTTACATCTCCACCCAGTGGGGCAACGCCCTCCCCGCCCCGACCGTGCGGGAGATCGCCGAACTCCGGGCCCAAACCAAGTACCCGACGCACGCGCAGCTCCTCGCCGCGATGTCGCCCGACGTCCTGCCCACGGCCCCCGCCGGGTGGAAGTTCACCGTCGCCGCACCGCTCGACTTCCAACCCACGCGCCTCGTCGCGCACCCCGACGGCCAGCATGTCGTCATCCTCGCCGCCAACGGCGACCTCTGGTCCTGGGACATCGCCAGCCATGCGCTGGCGCTGCTCTGGGCGGGCAAGGACATCCTCGACCCCAAGCTGGGCGATGCGACCTGCCTCGGTCTCGGCACCGATGACCGCGGCCGCCTCTACTTCATCAGCAACCAGGGCAACAAGTCCAAGCAGCCCGTCGAGAACGAGGTCACCCTCTGGCGCACCGAAGCCTGGAGCGGCAACGGAAGCTGGACGAAGCCGCAGGCCTGGTTCCGCACCTCCTACCACTTCGGCGTCGGCCCCTACAACCACGGCGTGAACCACATCGCCCAAGGCCCGGATGGCCTGCTCTACGTGAGCAGCGGCTCCCGCACCGACGGCGGCGAGGAAGGCTCCTCGCCCAACTACGACAAATCCGGGGAGAACCCGTTGACCGCGACCCTTTGGCGCCTCGACCCCAAGCTCGAGCACCCGCGCATCGAGATCTTCGCCAACGGCCTCCGCAACACCTACCACTTCATGTGGAACCGCCAAGGCCAGCTCCTCGGCGTGGAGAACGGCACCGACGCCGA
>JBEGOO010000235.1:0-5123 GCA_041182045.1 Verrucomicrobiota bacterium | reverse complement strand
CGGCCGCGTGACCGCGTCCGGTTTCGATTCGCTCGACGCCTTGGGCGGTTCGCTCCTCCAGGATCATGCGATCCTGCCCGCCGCGATCGAGCTCGTGCCCCGCGAGGCCAACCTCGTGGTGAAGCGCAACTCGACCCCGGTCTTCGGCCTGGGCCTGATGGAGGCCATCCCCGACGCGACCATCCTCGCCAACGTCCGCAAGCAGCCGGTCGACGGCGTGAAGGGCAAGGCGAACCTGATCACCGACGTCATCAGCGGGCAGACCCGCGTCGGCCGCTTCGGCTGGAAGGCCCAGCAGGCCACGGTCCTCGGCTTCGCCGCCGACGCCTACCGCAACGAGATGGGCGTGACCAACCGTTACTTCCCCACGGAGAACGCCCCGAACGGCGACGCCGCCAAACTGGCGAAGTCGGACTTCATCCAGGACCCCGAGGACGCTCCGGCGACGGGGCTGGCCGACTTCGAGAAGGTCGCGAACTTCATGAAGTTCCTCGGCGCGCCGCCCCAGGACAAGCCCACCGCCTCCTCGGCCGCCGGCCAGCAGCTCTTCGCGAGCGCCGGTTGCGCGGTGTGCCACGTCCCGAGCATGCAGACCGGCCCCAGCAAGGACCCGGCCTTCGACCGCAAGGAGGTCCGCCTGTACTCCGACCTGCTCCTGCACGACATGGGCGCGCTCGGCGACGGGATCGTCCAGGCTCCGGCCGGCCCGCGCGAGATGCGCACCGCGCCCCTGTGGGGCCTGCGCGCCAGCGCGCCTTACCTGCATGACGGCCGCGCGCCCAACGTGGACGCCGCGATCGTCGCGCACGACGGCGAAGCCAAGGCCTCGCGCGACCGCTACCTGAAGCTCAGCCCTGCCCAGAAGAAGCAGCTCGCCGACTTCCTGATGACGCTGTGAGGGTGGGGCTGCGGACCAGGGTTTGACTGACCATCGTCCGGTAACCCGCTCGGATCCTTTCGGCCGGAGGTTAACCCCTCCGGCCTTTTTGTTGCCCCGTCTTCTGGGTAGGGGCAGCACCGCGTGCTGCCCTAGCCGCCTTCCGGTAGGGACCAGCGTCCCCGCTGGTCCGCGTCTCTCCTTCTCCTTCCCCTGACCCTGCTCCTGTCCCTGACCCTTAATGCAGCCCAGCCGCTTACCGCTATCCCCCAACCGCCGGCGAACTTCATTCGGGGGGTGGTCGGGTGAATCGCCCATATGGATTTGTTTGCTCTCGCGAGATGTCTTTTTAACAAGGAGCGCAAGGAATGGAAATGTCCGTTCGACGCGGGTCGGCTCGCCGACCCGCGTTCCTTTTCACAGCGTGATGAGCGGGCCCGCTGCGGGTATTTTCCTGTGTTGGGCCTGCATCAGGCAGTTCACGGTTTCGTCGAAGGCGCGATTCTTCGCCGCGGGCCTCAGGATTTTCATGCCGATCGGTCGTGCGCATAGGTCCGCCAGTTGCAGTCCCGCGACGTTGGCTGCTTTTTCGGCGAATCGCACCCGCTGGGCCGCATCTTTCTTGATTACACCCAAGGCATGAAGCGTCCGCTTGTTTTCCTCCGCGCCTCTTGATTCCACGATGACGGGGGCGGTGGTGAGCAAGTCGCCATGGTGATGGGATAATTCATCGAGGAGCCGGCGCAGGCATTCGCCATAGGAGAATCCGTTCGCGCTCTCGCGTTTATCCCAAGCCACCGCATGGACGCGGGCTTTGGACTCCCTGACCAGTTGCGACAGGTCGTCCAGGAATGCCGCTCTTTTTTTGGGATTAAGCAGGAAATTGAAGTCGCCCTGAGGTTTGCGTATCTCTCGTTCGTGTAGGATCGCCAACTCGTGCCCCCAATGCTTCAGCTTCAGCGTAAGCAAGGCCGGGACGAAGTGCTCGATGTAATCGGCTCCTTCAAACACACAGGCGACGATGACGAAGATGGGGTATTCGTCGTTCCTCGGCCCATGGTCTCCGCTTTCGTCGATATAAACCATCCGCATGCTTTTGATTCACAGTACATCCAGGGCTCCATCAACCGATCTGGTTTAGGGCTCTCTACCTGAGGATGAGACTAGGGCTACGGCCGGGGCCTTAATTCCCGACTGCTTCTTCTGACCCTTTCCCTGACGTTGACCCGCTGCATTCCCGCCACTCGGTAGGGACCAGCGTCCCCGCTGGTCCGCTGCCGACCGAGGACGGTCAGCCCTACCTCTGATGCCCCTTCGCTCTATCCGCACTCCGTACTCTGTACTCATTGTTTCCTCCCCATCTCCTTCATAGGCATTTCCCCTCATCCCATTCCCCTTGCCCTTATCCCTGCGCATGCCAACTTCATCTCAGGTGTGTAGGCGGCTAAGACCCGCCGAGATTCCTCCTAGGGGGGGCGCGAAAGCGCCCCCTTCTTCGTTGGGCCGTAGCGTGACTCCGCGCTCTTTGAAAAGCCGCTCGCTGCGCGCGAGAATACCCCGGGCATGCGGCCTCCTGAAGAGCAGGTTTGGCTCCAGGTGTTGCTTGGTCAGGTAGGCTAGAAGGTCGCAGAGTTGAAGTAGCGAGCTTTGGCTTGAGTCCCTCCCGAATGGCTCGTCCACGAGGAGCGATTCGATGGGCAGTCTCGACCTGATTTCGCCCAGCCAGGACGAGGACGGGGCGGTTCTATGGTCATCGCAGATGACCAGCAGGCCGGCGGCAGAGCAGAGTGTATGACCTTGGTTCGAGCCGATCTGCGTGGCCGCCGCATGCAGTAATGAAGTCCAGGCGGTCTGGCCTATGTCCCCGTGGCAGCGTTGCTTGTCGACGATGACCCTCAGGGCGGTGAGGCTTCGCTCGCAGCGTATCATCTCGACGGCGTGCAGGATGGCCTGGATGCGTTGGTTCCGGCGAGCTCCATGGTGTTCCTCGCTTCGTCCAAGCATCTCACTGGCATGCATCTCGGCGTGAGGCGGGTAGGCGTATTTCGCGTGGAGACGTTGGCGCATACGTTGGATGGCTGCCTGGGTGGGGTGCCAGTCGGCGTGATGAACCATCAATCCGCTGAGGATGAATGTATCGGTGCCGGATCTTTTCCGGCCGGTGTCGCCGCTTTCATCGACGTAGAGGAGGTGCATGCGTCTTTGGAGACGGGGCGGGTGGCCGCCGCAATCGCCTGCCCCTAGGGTCCGGCACCTGGGGGCTCGCCCCCTAGGTCACCTAGGAGTCCTCGCCCGCCCCCGCGAAATCAGGTCGAAATCCCGCCCGTGGCCTTCTAGGACTAGCTCCACCCCAACCCCATGATCACCCGTCGACACTTCGTGCGGAATCTCTCCCTCGGCGCGCTGGGCGCGCTCGCGTTGCCCGCCCAGGTCCCGTTCACCACCGAGCCCCGCAAGGTCCGCGTCGGCATCGTCGGCGGCCGCTTCGGCGCCACCTTTCAGTTTCATGAGCACCCTGATTGTGTCGTGGAGGCGGTGAGCGATCTGCGCGCGGATCGCCGCGCGGCCCTGCAGAAGACCTACCGTTGCGCCAAGGCCTACCCCTCGCTGGAGGAACTCGTCAAGGACCCGAAGGTCGAGGCCGTCTTCCTCGCCACCCCCGCGCCGGACCACGTCCGCCACACCTTGCTCTGCCTCGCCGCCGGCAAGCACGTCCTCAGCGCTGTCCCCGCCGCGATGACCCTCGACGAATGCGCCCAGCTCGTCGGCGCCGTCAAGCAGGCGGGCCTCACCTACATGATGGGCGAGACCAGCTGCTGGCAGCAGCTCACGATCTCGGCCCGCAAGTTCTACCAGGAAGGCGCGTTCGGCCGTCTCTTCCACGTCGAGTCCGAGTATCATCACCCCGGGCTCGAGTCGCTCTACTTCGAGAATGGCCAGCGCACCTGGCGCCACGGCCTCCCGCCGATGCATTACCCCACCCACTGCACCGCGCACCTCCTCGGCGTCACCGGCGAGCGGCTCGTCGAGGTCTCCTGCCATGGCTGGGGCGACGACGACCCCATCCTCAAGGACAACGCCTATCACAACCCCTTCTGGAACGAGACCGCGCTCTTCCGGACCGACCGGGGCAATTCCATGCGCGTCGCCGTCTGGTGGCGGGGCGCGCAGAAGGGTGGGGAGCGCGCCCGCTATTACGGCGATCGCCTGAGCTTCTACCACGCCGACCCGGCGGGCCTCGGCGGCCCCGTCGTCGTGCGCGCCAAGGCCACGACCGAGAAGGACAGCGGCGGCTTCTCGCGTTCCGCTCAGGTCGTCGAGCGCTACGTCGCCCCGGCCTGGTGGAAGACCGACCTGTTGCCGGAGCCGCTGCGCCACGACAGCGCACACGAAGGCTCGCACTGCTTCATCACGCACGAGTTCGTCGACTCGCTCGTCAAGGCTCGCAAGCCCCTCGTCGACGTCCATGCCGCCGTCGCCTTCACCGCCCCCGGCATGATCGCGCACCAATCCGCTCTCCAGGGCGGCGCCACGCTCAAGATCCCGTCGTTCGACTGAGCACCCCGGGCGGAGCCCCTGTTTGCGGGCCTGCGCGGGGGGTCTCCTTCGTGCCTTGACCTCGCCCCCGGCCCCGCCTATCTAGCCCATCCCCTGAATCAACAGAGGACCTGGAGAGGTGGCTGAGTGGCCGAAAGCGCCCGTTTGCTAAATGGGTATACCCCAAAAGGGTATCGTGGGTTCGAATCCCATCCTCTCCGCCACTTTGGAACCCGAAAAACGCCAGAAACGGCTATTTTCCTCACATTCAAGCCCCTCTCCTGTTAGCAGAAATGAGCAGGATTTGCAGAGTTGGGCAATATCTTGTCCGCAAACTGTCCGCAAAGTTGACCCTGCTTTAGCGCTCGGCGATTGCAGACGGTCCGCGTCCCCGAGAGGGGCCCGCGTACCGGTCCGCCTCCCCCGAATCATGCGCGAGAACAAGATACCAGGCTCACGATCCCTGCAGGGAGGGATAGTCGTGTTCCCTAGGCCCGAGACCCCGGGGAGCTGGCAGGTCATGTGGAGGACCGAGAAGGGCCGACGCTACCGGACCTTCCCCAGTTTGGCGGAAGCGAACTACTACGCCTCCGAGCTGCAGAGGGAGCGTCGTACCAACGGCGCCCGGGTCGCTCATGGCCTCATGTCCCCCGAAGATCTGAAGGCCTGGACGGAGTTCCGGGAGGCGACCGGTCATGCCCCCCTGTCA
>JBEGOO010000234.1:0-4076 GCA_041182045.1 Verrucomicrobiota bacterium | reverse complement strand
GCGTCGAAGAGCCCTTCCGGCATGAGCGAGACGGCGAGCACCTCGCGGGACGCGACCTCGGGCTTGGCGACGGCGAGCTTCACGCCGCCGGGCATGACGAGATTGAAGACATCCGCGGTCTCGGACTGGACGATGCCGCTGACGGTGTTGCCGGACTTCAGCTTGAACACGTTCAGCTGGTAGTCCTTCCCGATGAGGGCGTTGGGGTCGAGGACGTTCTCGAGGAGGTAGTCGAGGTTGCCGCGATTGGAGCCGGTGAGGTTCGGGCCGACGGCGTTGCCATCGCCGAAGAGCTGGTGGCACAGCCCGCACGACTGCAGGAAGAGCGCCTTGCCCGCGGGCAGGTCGGCCTTCCTCATCGCCTTGGAGTTGAGCAGGTCGGCATACTTCGCCTTGGACTTCGCGAAGTCGGCCTTGGCCGCGTTGACGACGCCCACGACCTGCGCGAGAAGCGCGTCGACCTTGGCGTCCTTCATCGACTTGAGCTGGCGGATGGCGACCGGCGAGAGCACGGCCCGGTCAAGGTCACCGGCGGCGACGGCCTCCAAGGTGCGCGTCGCGGCGGCCGGGTTGACGATCAGCGCGGGCAAGGCATCGGACTTCTCCTCGGGCGCGAAACCCTTGAAGCCGGCGATCAGCCGCCCGGCGGTGTCGGCATCGCCGAGCGAGGCCAGGGCCTGGATGACCTGGCGACGCAGCGGGCCGGCGACGGACGGATCGGCCAGGCAGGCATGGAGCACCGGCGCGGCGGCGCGGTCGCGCGCCTGGACGAGCACGCCCAGGGCCCGCTGACGGGCCGCGGCCGGGGCCTTGGCGTCGGCCAGATGGCCGCGGAAGAAAGCCCGGCTCGGTTCATCGCCGGCGAGCGCGTCGAGTTCGTTCACGAGCGCGACGAGGTTGGCGCCGGCGTCGGCGCGCAGGGCCTTCGACCAGGCTGGCCATTCGGCCGGGGCGGCGAACGCCCCACCCTGCCGCACCCCGGCGACGAGCCCTTCCAGCAAGCGCTCGCGCGCGGCGAGGTCGGCCGTGCGCGCGGCGATGCCGAGGAGGCGCGCGCGACCGGCCGTATCCGCGGACAGGCGACGGTAGATGAACTCGGTCACCTTCGGCAGCTTCGAGGCGACCGCCAGGCGCATGCCCAGCTCCGGGTCGGCGCCGACGAGCGGTTCGACGCCATACCAGACGAGCAACGGGAGGTTATGATCCGCCGCATCCTCGCCATGCGCGAGGAGTCGCGTCGCCACGTCGGCCGCGACGGCGGCCGGAACCTTCTGCAACGCGGAAGCCAGTTCGCGACGGACCACCGGGTCTGCGTCATCGGCCAGCGGAAGAGTCAGCCCGCGCTCGACCGCCGCGCGGACGGCCCAGGCGCGCAACGACGGCTCGCGATCCCGCGACGCGACGGACACCAGCTCGGCGACATCGGCTCCGGAGGCCAGCGCGACCCAGAAGGCGCGGAGGCGACGCTCCACCGGGGCGGACGCGTCGGCGACGACGGTCGCCAGGAAAGACCGGACGGGTTCGGCCAGGGCGCCGCGCTCGGAGAGGACTTTGCGGGCCTGACGAGCCAGAAGCCCATTGGGGTCGTCGACGGCCACCTTGACCAAGGCCGGCGCGTCCAGCTTGGTCAGGTCCTGCGCCCGGGACTTCGGGTTGCCGTAGGCGATGCGGTAGATACGGCCGTTGCTGCGGTCCCAGATTTCCTGGTTGTTGTTATGGCACGTCTGCGGGTCGGTCCAGTCGCTGACATACAGGGCGCCGTCGGGACCGACGCGCTGGGAGACGGGGATGAACCAGGCGTCGTTGCTGCGCGCGAAGTCGCCCGCGTGATGGCCGACGAACCCGCTGCCCTTGGGCTCGACCTGATCGGCGAGGACGCGATGGCCGTGCAGGTTGCCGAACAGCAGCAGACCCCGGTAGGCCGCGGGGAAGTTGTCGCCGTCGTAGATCGCCAGCCCGCAATGCGCATGGCCGCCGCCGGCCTCGTCGGTGCTGTCCGGCTGCACGATGCCGCGCTCGGCGGGCCGATGCACGATCGACCCCGTGAAGTGCGGGTGGTCCGCGATGGTCTTGATGTCGTCGTAGGTGAAAGGCTCGAAATGCTGGCCGGCCTGACGCTGGTAGCGGGCGCCCGGGAGGATGTGGTAGAGGTGAGGGATCACGCAGGCCGTGATGAACATCTCGCCGCGGGCGTTGAAATCAAGGCCCCACGGGTTGCTCGTGCCCTCGGCGAAGACCTCGAAGGCGCGGGTCCGCGGATGCAGCCGCCAGACGCCGGCGTTGATCTTGCGACGCTGCTCGGGCGGCGTGCCCGGCTTGCCGACGTTGGAATGCGTGAAGACGCCATGGCAGCCATAGAGCCAGCCGTCCGGCCCCCACGTGAAGCTGTTCAGGGTCTCGTGGGTGTCCTGCATCGCCCAACCATCGAGCACGACCTCGGGCTTGCCCGGGCGATCCTGAGCGTCCTTGGGAATGAAGAGGAGCTCGGGCGCCGCGCCGACCCACACGCCGCCGTGACCGACCTCGATGCCGCTCACGAGGTCGAGTCCCTCGAGGAAGACCGTGCCCTTGGCGTAGGTGCCGTCGCCGTTCACGTCCTCGAGGATGAGGATGCGGTCATGGCCCTTGCCGTCGCCGCGCTTACGCGGGTAGGACATGCCCTCGACGACCCAGAGGCGCCCGCGCTCGTCGAAGCACATCGCGATCGGTTGCACCACGCGCGGCTCGGCCGCGACGAGGGTGACCTGGAAACCAGCGGGCAAGGACATCGCCTTCATGGCCTCGGCCGGGGTCTGCCCGTGCTTGTAGTCCTTCAGCGGGATGCGGACGGCGGGCCCGGCCGGGAGGTCGGCGGCGAAGGAGGACACGGCGGCGAGGGCCGCACCGAGCAGGACGGGGCGCATGGGGATACGGGGCACGACCCAAGGTAGCGGCTGAAGTTCCAAGATTTCAAATAAAACCAGCCCCGCCGCCCAGCCATTCGGCTTGGCATCGTCCCGCCCCGGCCTATCAAGGCCCCTACCCATGAAAGCCGCCCTCCCCCTCCTCGCCCTCCTCTCCGCCCTCGGCCCGGTCCGCGCCGCGCAGGTCCAGCTCGTGGAGCAGAAGGACAAGCAGCAGGTCGACGTCCTCGTCGACGGCCAGCCGTTCACCTCGTACGTCTTCTGGAACGACCAGAAGAAGCCCCTCCTCTCCCCGCTGCGCACGTCGACGGGCAAGATCTTCACCCGCGGCTTCCCGCTCGAGAAGGTCGCCGGCGAACGCACCGACCACCCGCACCACATCTCGTCGTGGTTCAACTACGGCAACGTGAACGGCACCGACTTCTGGAACTCGCCGCCCGAGGGCTTCAGCCGCGACAGCAAGATCCCGTACGGCCGCGTCAAGCACACCGGCATCAAGTCCGCCCAGTCCGGCGACGGCGCCGCGACGCTGCAAGTGAGCGCCGACTGGATCATGGCCGACGGCTCCACGGTGCTGAAGCAGGACGAGAAACTCGTGTTCCGCGCCGCCCAGGACCTCCGCATCATCGACCGCATCGTCACCCTGACCGCGCAGGACAAGCCCGCGGTCTTCCATGACTCCAAGGAAGGCGTCATCGCCATCCGCGTGACGCGCTCGCTCGAGGAGCCCTCCGAGAAGCCCGAGATCTTCACCGACGGCAGCGGCAAGCCCACCGCCGTGGCCAAGCTCGACAACACCGGCGTCAACGGCGTCTACCTGAGCAGCGAAGGCAAGGTCGGCGAGAAGGGCGGCTGGAGCACGCGCGCCAAGTGGATGACCCTCTCGGGCGCCGTCCTGGGCGAGGATGTCTGCATCGGCATCTTCGACCACCCGAAGAACAGCACCTTCCCCACCTACTGGCACAACCGCGGCTACGGCCTCTTCGCCGCGAACCCCTTCGGCGCCAAGGAATTCCCCAAGGGCAACCCGTCCAAGACGGCGCTCAACTTCACGATCAAGGCCGGCAAGTCCGAGACCTTCCGCTTCCGCATCCTGATCCACAGCGGCAAGCTGACCAAGGAGCAGACCGAAGCCCAGTACGAGCAGTGGCTCAAGGACCAGGCTGAGTAAGG
>JBEGOO010000233.1:0-3667 GCA_041182045.1 Verrucomicrobiota bacterium | reverse complement strand
GCCAACGGCGGCGCCCTCACCGGCACGCTCCTGCAGGAGAAACCCGACTTCGTGGATGTCGACGTCGCCGGCAACCGCTGGCGCGTGGCCCGCAAGGATATCAAGGGCATGACCGCCCCGGTATCCGGCATGCCCGCCCTGGATGGCGTGCTTTCCCTAGGCGAGGTCCGTGATCTCGTCGCCTGGCTCGCGACCCTCGACAAGGGCGTTCCCGCGACGAAGGCTCCGGAGCCGAAGCCGCTCGATATCGCCACGATCAAGCCCGTCGTCCACGCCGCCGGCGTTGACGCCGCCGTGATGGCGCTGGGCAAGCAACAGTTCGCGATGTGCTCGGCCTGCCACGGTCCGAATGCCGAAGGCACCGTCATCGCGCCCCCGCTCGCGAAGTCCGACTGGGTGAATGGCCCCGTCGAGAACCTCATCCGTATCCAGCTCCGGGGCCTGCAGGGCCCGCTGACGGTCTCCGGTAAGGAATACAAGCTGCCGGCCCCGATGCCCGCCCAGGCCTTCCAGACCGACGAGCAGATCGCGGCCGTCCTGACCTATGTCCGCAACAGCTTCGGCAACGCCGCTTCCCCGGTGACGCCGGCGCAGGTCAAGGCGCTGCGCGGCGAGGCCGGTAAGCCTCCGCTGATCCAGGCCGACCTCGTCCCGGCGAAGTAAACCGCATCGTCGGGCAAAAGAGAGGGGCGGTCCCACGCGGGACCGCCCCTTTTTTCGTCCCCACGCCCCGTGGGTCGATCAGCGCGGCAGGTTCAGGCGGCGCAGGACGCGGCCGGAAGCGCCTTCCTCGCGGACCGTGATCCCGCGCAGACCATCCTTGTCCAGGATGATGCTCTCCTGGGGGATGGTCGTGAAGGTCTGTTTCTCGCCACGGGTCACGCGGAAGGTGACGATGGTCTCGGTGCCCAGCCGTTCGACGGAGACGATGTTGATCGTGGTCTGGCGGTCGGTCTCCTGCTCCACGAGGGACACGAGGCATTCCCGGGTGAAGTCGGGCGGGATGGCGTTCCGGCCGTTGAGCGGGGCGGGGTGGAAGGACTTCTCGAAAGACTGCGGGGTGGTCGTCAGTTCGGCATGAAGGAAGCCGAGGCGCGGACCTTGGTAGAAGTGTTGCTCCAATCGGCGGAAGGGCACTTTGACGCTGAGTTCCGGCACGGACTCCTGCAGGCCGACCAAGCCGGCCTTGCCGTCGGGCAGCACGGCAACCTCCGCCAGCAAACGACCTTGGTTGCGGAGTTTCTCCCATCTCTGGCCGGTGCCTTCCTGGACGTAGAAGGACTCGATGCCGGCGCGCAGGTCGCCCCGGCCCCAGGTACCCGCGCCCTTGCGGGCCAGCAGGAACGGACCTTCCTTGGGCTTCCGCAGCGTCGGCTCGCCGAAGGTGGCGATACCTTGCGGGGACTTGAGCAGAGGCACGTAGACCACGGTGTCTTCCGGGATGCTCTGTTCGAACCGTGGGGTCGCCTCCGCGGAGGTCGGGTGTTCGCTGGCCCACTCCTTGGCCAAGGTCTCCCGCTGCTCCCGGGTGAGCGATTGGAAACCGTAGCCTAGGATCACGTAGTCGCCGCGCAGCAGGCTGCGCGGGTCGACCGGTTCGCAGACGAGCAGGAAACGTTCACCGCTAGCCGACGGACGGCTGTGGTCGTAGACCATCCAGCCCAGCACCGCGACCTGCAGGGCGATCGCCCCGGCGACCAGGTTGCGGCGGTGCGGGACGAGCGCGGCGAGCGGCGTCTCCAGCCAGGCCGGTCGGAACTCGGGCATCGCCTCGACGATGGCGGGTTCGCGCGGCTGGCGCCAGATCTTGGCCAGCACGAAGAGCACCGCGCCCAGCAGCAGGAAGATCGCCGCCATGCCGAGGTAGCCCAGCTCCCTCTCGACGTCGGCGTAGCGCCAGAAGAGCCACGCCAAGAAGACGATGGCGCCGTAGACGTAAGGACGCAGCCGGTTCTCGGCGAGACCTTGGCGGATCAGGGCGACGGCGAGGAGCAGGGTCGTGACGTTGGCGATGGCGGTGATCAACACCCACATGCCTTCGCGTTCGCGGAAGCCGCGCAGGTCGAGGGCCCCGAGGAAACCGAGCGCGAGGGTGAGGAGGGCGATGAGCCCCATCCAGGCGGCGTGGCTATCCTGCCGGACCCGGGCGCGGTGGATGGCCCACCCGGCGAGCCCCGCCGTCGCGAGCGTGTAAAGGGGGTCGTTGCGGAGGAACGAATCGCCGAAGTTGCGGTGCATCGTGCTATGGAGGCTGCCGAGCGCCAAGGTGATGAAGGCCACGCTGCCCGCGCCGATGAAACGGAAGCCCCGGCCGCGCGCATCGCCCGTCGGGTGGAGCGCCGCGAGCACGAGCGGCAGGGTGAGCGCGTGCACCGGGATGCGCCCTTCGAACAGGAACCAGAGGAAGACGAACGACCAGGCGAGCGCCCCCGTGAGGACTTGGCGGGGCCGCCGGTAGGCCGCCAGCGCGCACGGTAGCAGCAGCAGCGCGAATCCGAGGCGCACCCCGTGGTGAAGCTCGCTCAGGCGGTACCACCAGCCGCCGTCCGACTCCATCAGCATCCAGCTGCCCGCGAGGGCGATCGTCAGTAAGTGGAGGATCGTCGCGTCGAGCACGACGGCGAACGGAATCGTGAAGAGGCACCAGGCCAGCACGGCGTCGGGGGCATGGGCGTCCAGGTGGTAGATCTGGCCGATGAGGGCGATGCCCGCCCCGAACATGATGCAGCCGAGGAGATGCCCGACGATCGCCCCTCGCTCGTGGCCGGCGCGCAAGCACCAAAGGCCCAAGCCTTGGATGATGGCCAAGGCCAGGAAGACCGTGGTCAACTGGCCGCCGCGCCCGAACTCGGCCCAGTTATGGCTGATCACCAGCAGGATCGCGGCGCCGAAGAGCAGGACGCCGAGGGTGCGCAGCGCGAAGGCCAGGGCGCCGGTCTCCGTCGGCGCCTCCGGGTAACGGGCGAGGATCCGCTCGCGTTGTTCCTTTTCGAGCAGACCTTCGGAATTCCAGGCCGCCGATTCGTTGACCAGCCAATCGCGGAAACCTTTGGGGAGGGACATGGGAGGACGATAGCCTGGGGAAGGGGTGGGGGGAAGGGGAAAGGGGGAGGATAGGGTAAGGATGATAGGGGATAGCGGTTGGGGGGTAGCGGATAGCGGTTAGGGATGGTCGGTTGGGCTTAAAACCTGGGAATGCCGGAAACCGGAGAGTGTCCTGCGGAGATCGTGCCACCTCGGCCAATCTACGGCTTCCCTTTTGCCGCTCTGTCTTGCCTAACCGCCAACCGCTATCCCCCAACCGCTCGTTGGGTGACGTCTCACGTCACCCAACAAAAAGCCCCGGCGGGTGCCGGGGCTTTGGTCGGGAAACGACGGTCGCTTTAGGCGATCGTGACTTCCTTCGTGAGGTAGACGTCCTGGATGGTGTGCAGGAGCTTCGCGCCTTCTTCGATCGGGCGCTGGAAGGCCTTACGACCCGAGATGAGGCCCTGCCCGCCGGCGCGCTTGTTGATGACCGCGGTCTTCACGGCTTCGGCGAAGTCGTTGTTGCCCGAGGGGCCGCCGGAGTTGATGAGGCCGATGCGGCCCATGTAGCAGTTGGCGACCTGGTAGCGGGTGAGGTCGATCGGGTGGTCGGAAGCGAGGTCGGTGTACATGCGCTTGT
>JBEGOO010000232.1:0-5665 GCA_041182045.1 Verrucomicrobiota bacterium | reverse complement strand
AGCTCGGCTGGGCGAACCTTGTCGAGGATCGCGGGGCGCTCGGAGGCGTTGTCGTGGGCGTGAGCCATGGGACGGGTAAGGCGGAAGGTTTACTTGTGGGCGGACTCGCCGTGGGCGGCCGGGGCGGCGTGGCCGGCGCCATGGGCGGCGGCGGGAGCATGACCTTCGCGACCGGCGATCTCCTGGCGGGAGAGCGGGAGGCGGAGGGCGCCCGGCATCCGGGCGTTCAGGTTGCGCAGCTTGGCCTGGTAGGTCGTGCGCGGGCGGGTGTTGAGGTAGGTCAGCGCGCCGTAGGAGCGGGTCGAGGCCTTGGCCTTGGAGACGCGGGACCTCGGGTCGGTGATGTCGCCGAACTCGATCGCGCCGGCCGGGCAGGCCTGCTGGCAGGCGACCTGGATGGCGCCGTCGACCACGCGGGTGTTGCCGGAGTCGCGGGCGGCGGCCTTGGCCTGGATCTTGGCCTCCTGGATGCGCTGGACGCAATAGGTGCACTTCTCCATGACGCCGCGCATGCGCACGGAGACGTCGGGGTTGCGCTGCAGCTGGGGCAGGTCGGACGGGTCCTTGACCTCGCGGACCGGGCCGAGGGGGCCTTCGTAGAAGTGGCCGTCGACGCGCTTGTTGAAGTCGAGGAAGTTGAAGCGGCGGACCTTGTACGGGCAGTTGTTCGCGCAGTAGCGGGTGCCGATGCAACGGTTGTAGGCCATCGTGTTGAGGCCCTGGTCGTCATGCACGGTGGCGTTGGCGGGGCAGACGGTCTCGCACGGGGCGGTCTCGCAATGCTGGCAGGCGACGCCCATGAAGGTGACCTGCGGATCCTCGGGGATCGCGTTGCCGGCCTGCTCGCGACCGTCGAAGAAGTAGCGGTCGAGGCGGATCCAGTGCATGTTGCGGCCCTTGAGCACCTGCTCGCGGCCGACGACGGGGATGTTGTTCTCGGACTGGCACGCGGTGACGCAGGCGTTGCAACCCGTGCAGGTGTTGAGGTCGATCGACATGCCCCACTGCTGGATCTTCAGCTCCGACTCCCTGCCCTTCCAGGCGGCGACGTTCGGGGCGACGGCGTGGTCGGGGTGCTCGTAGGCGGAGTTGCCGCGCGGGGTGGTCGTGGCCTTGAGGGCCGGGGCCATGTTGCCGTCCTTGCCGTACACGGCGGGGGCGTGGCCGTCGATGCCGAGCTTGGCGAAGTCGCGGTGGGCGCGGAGCTCCTCGGCGTTGCCCTCGCGGACGACGTCGCGGCCTTCCATCGACCAGTGATCCTGCATGTTGCAGACCGGGGCGGTGCCGCCGGTGAGCTCGATGGTGACGCCGGTGCGGAACGCGGGGGCGGCGGTCGTGAGGAAGGGATAGACGTCGAAGCCGTTGCCGGTGACGCGACCGGCGAGGCGTTCGTCGACGCGGGTGGCGACGCGGCCGGCGAGCCTGCGGCCGAAGCCGAGCTGGAGGCCGACGGTGTGGTCGGCGAGACCCGGCATGATGAAGACGGGGCCGGTGATCGAGACGCCGTCGACGGTGAGGCGGGCGATCTTCGCGATGAGGCGGCCGTCGACGAGCTGGTTGATGTTCCGGTTCAGCGCGCCGATCTTGTTGATGAACATCGCCTCGGGCTCGATGGCGAGCTTCGCGGCGAGTTTCGGGCTGACGAGGATGACGTTCTCCCAGACGGTCTTGGAGAGGGGATCCGGGGCTTCGGCGAGCCAGCCGTTGTTGGCGAAGAGGCCGTCGCCGGCATGGGCGCTGGGCAGGAGGCGGGCCTCGAGCTTCTCGAGCGACAGCTCAGGGGCGACGAACGCGGCGGCCGGGACGCCCATCAAGTGGTCGACCACCGTCGGGTAGGCGGAGCCGGCGAGCACGCCTTCGGCGAGCCAGGCGGCGAACGCGTCGTCGGACTTCGTCTTGGCGAGGGTCGCGAAGGTCTCGCGGACGAGCGCGTAGGGCTCCTGCGTGGAACCGGCGAAGGCGGCGAGGACGTCGAGCTCGGTGAACGAGGGGAAGAGCGGCTCGATCATCGGCTGCACCGGCACGTAGGTGCCGTCGACGGTGCGGCCGTCGGACCAGCTCTCGAGGTAGTGGGAAGCGGCGATGAAGGTGCCGCCGGCGGCCTGGGCCAGCGCGGAGGTCTCGTCGAACGACGGGCCGTGGTAACCGAGGCGGACGACCTTGGCGGCGGCCTTGACGAGCGCGGCGAACTTCACGTCGGCCGGGGCGTCGTAGGCGGGGTTGCCGCCGAGGATGACGAGGGTCGCGGCGGGCTTGGCGGCGAGGTCGGCGAGCGTGACGGTCGGCGCGGCCGGGACGGCGGCGTAGGCGACGGCGGCGCCGAGCGCGGCGTTGGCGAGGGCGACCGCGCGATGCGCGTCGGCGGAGAGATGGTCGCCGGCGACGATGAGGGCCTTGCCCTTCGCGGCCACGAGGTCGGCCACGCATTCCTTCACCCAGCGGTCGTCGACCTTGAGGCCGGAGACCTTGAACGAGGCGGGCTTGCCGAGCTGGGCGAGCACCTCGGCGGCGAAGCGCGCGGCGAGGGCCGAGATGTGCGAGGACGCGGCGCGGAGACGGTGGTCGGCCGCGGCGCCGGTGATCGTGAAGGTCGACTCGACCACGTAGAGGCGGGTCATCTGCTCGGCCTCGTCGGCGGTGTCGGCGCGACGACCGGCGGAGTAGGCGCGGGTCGCCTCGACGGCGCCGTCGCCGGCGCCGAGGAAGTCGGCGTCGAGGCTCAGGATGCGGCGGGCCTTCGCGTAATCCGGCAAGGCGCGGACGCCGAGCGCGGCCTCGGAGCGGCGCTGGGAGACCGGGGTGTACTCGACCCAGCGGGCCTTGGGCAGCGCGGCCTGGAGGGCGGCGACGAGGCGGGCGCGCGTCGGCGAGGTCGAGGGGCGGGCGAGGAAGGCGAGACCTTCGCCACCGTTGGCCTTGGCCTCGGCGGCCAGGGAGCGGAGCAGGTCGCGGACGCCGGACGCGGACAGCGTCGAACCGTTGGCGCCGAAGGACACCTGGGCGCGGTCCGGGTCGTACATGTCCAAGACGCTCGCCTGGGCGAACTTCGAGGAAGCCGTGCCGTTGGCGACATGGCTCGGGTTGCCCTCGACCTTGGTCGGGCGGTGCTGGTGCGTCTCGACGATCAGCGGCTGGTTGGCGAACTCGCCGGGGAAGGAGGTCGTGTAGTAGGTCGGCACGCCCGGGATGGTGTTCTCGGGCTGCTTGCCGTACGGCAGGGTGTGGTTGCGGGGCTCGCGGCAACCGGCGAGGCCGAGACCGGCCAAGCCGAACGAGGCGCCCATGAGCATCAGGAACTCGCGACGCTCGACGGTGGAGATGTTGGCGGCGCCTTCGACGAACTCGCGCTCGGCGCGGGTGCGGAACTCGGGGGTCTTGTTGCGCTCGTCCAGGCTGCGCCAGTAACCGGGGCCGGTGGGCTCGCCGGGCTGGGGGGCGGGGTGTTCAAAGACTTTCTTGCTCATCGAGGGAAGTGGTGGGGATCAGCGGTGGCAGCCGGAGCAGCTCTGGGGCGGGTTGACCTTCCAGTCGTGCACGAACTTCGTGCCCTGCTCGGCCTGCGCGGCCGGCGAGGCGGCCTGGTAGGCGAGGTCGGTGATCTTGTCGAGGGGGCGCAGGGCCTTCTCGGGATTGCGGTGGCAATCGAGGCAGAAGCTCATGTTGAGGGATTTCTGCTGGCCGACGACGGCCTGCTGGTCGACGCGCCCATGGCACTCGACGCAGCTGACGCCGCGGTTCACGTGCACGGAGTGCGGGAAGTAGACGTAGTCGGGCACCTT
Source organism: Verrucomicrobiota bacterium (assembly GCA_041182045.1). Lineage (GTDB taxonomy): Bacteria > Verrucomicrobiota > Verrucomicrobiia > Opitutales > UBA953 > UBA953. The sequence goes on along the minus strand of JBEGOO010000232.1, from coordinate 1,886 downwards.
GTGGACCTTGACCCAGCGGATGGCCTCGCCGGTCTCGACGCTCTTCTTGACCAGCGCGAGGGCCGGGCTGTCGGTCTTGATGACGCTGTGGCAGTTCCAGCAGGTGTTGGCGGTCGGGACGTTGGAGTGCGGGGACTTCTCGACGAAGTTGTGGCAATAGCGGCAATCGAGGCCGAGGACGGAGTCGGGGCCCGCGTGGAAGGAGTGGTCGAAGGCGACGGGCTGGTCGGGCGTGTATCCGACGTTCAGATACTTGTTCGTGGCGTACTCGTTGACCGCGGCGACGACGACGACGCCGGTGATGAGCAGGCAGACGAGGATCTTGAACGGGGCGGAATTCGCGGCACGCGGCGCGAAATTACCCCGGCTGGCGGGGCGATTGAGGAAGGCTAGGAGTTTGCGCATCGCGGGACGGGCGGAAGATCAGCGTTGGGTGGCGCGGGGGACGGCGCGGGACGCCGGGACGACCGGGCGGGTCGGGGCGGGCGGCGTGGCCGGAGCGGCCTGGGCGGAGGAGGCGGAGCGGAGGAAGCCGAAGGTCGCGAGGGACGCGAGAAGAGCGCCGGATTTGGCCAGGAACCCCTTGCGGGAAGTGGAGTGCTCGCTCATGGATGAATTTTGCAATCAGAGGCACGAAAGCCAGCCCCCCTTCGCAACCCAAATTTTGACCCTTTTACGCGAGTTTCGAGGTGCCCCTGGGTATAAAGCCTGATTACCAGGGGAAAACCTGACCCAGTTAAATCGTAAACTATTGAATGATAATGATATAAATAGTTTAGAATTATTCTAACCATTAAAAGACCGTAAAAGATGCCAATGGACCGCTTCCAAACTATTAGGCCGGCGAAGCGAAGACCTATCACGGTCTAATCGCCACGCCGGCCTGTAGCCGGGACGTGCTGCCCTGCCCTTTAGCGAGCCACCGACTTGGCGGCGCTGCGGACGAGGTCCACGAAGCTCTTGGCCTCGAGGGCGGCGCCGCCGATCAGGCCGCCATCGATGTCGTGCTCGGCGAGCAAGGCGTCGGCGTTGTCGGGCTTCATGGAGCCCCCGTAGAGGATGCGGACGCGGGCCGCGGTCTCGGCGCCGAACTGGGCGACGAGCAACGAGCGGATGAAGGCGTGCACTTCCTGCGCCATGGCCGGGGTGGCGGTCTTGCCGGTGCCGATCGCCCAGACGGGCTCGTAGGCGATGACCACCTGCTCGGCCTTCGCGGCGGGGACGCCGGCGAGCCCGAGCTCGAGCTGACGCTTCACCACGGCGTTGGTCGTGCCGGCTTCGCGCTCGGAGAGCAGCTCGCCGACGCAGAGGATGGGCTTGAGGGAGGCGGCCAGGGCCGCGTTCACCTTGCGGTTGATGAAGGCGTCGTCCTCGCCGAAGAGGCTGCGGCGCTCGCTGTGGCCGAGGATCACGTAGGACACGTGCAGGTCGCGGAGCATCGCGGCCGAGATCTCGCCGGTGAAGGCGCCGTTGGCCTTGTCATGCATGTTCTGCGCGCCGATGGCGAGGTGGGTGCCTTCGACGGCGGCGACGGCGGCCGTGAGCGCGGTGAAGGGCGGGCAGAGGACGACCTGGACGGCGGGCTCGATGCCGACGGCGGCGGCGACGGCCTTGGCGAGCTCGGCGCCTTCGGTGGCGGTCTTGTTCATCTTCCAGTTGCCGGCGATGAGCGGGGTGCGGTGGGACATGGGCGTGATTGGGAGGCTTTGTTGACTAGGTTGAGAAGCGGTTCAGGCCGAGAGGGCCGCGACGCCGGGGAGGACCTTGCCTTCGAGGTATTCGAGGGAAGCGCCGCCGCCGGTCGAGCAGTGCGAGACCTTGGTGTCGACGCCGAACTTCTTGGCCGCCGTGGCGGTGTCGCCGCCGCCGACGATGGTGATCGCGCC
>JBEGOO010000231.1:0-2691 GCA_041182045.1 Verrucomicrobiota bacterium | reverse complement strand
GCGTAGCGATGACGTGCCTGACCTCATGCCGAATCGCCGACGCCGCCCGCGGACCAGCAGGGACGCTGGTCCCTGCCGGTGCGCGGCGCGCGCCGCCTCACTTCGCGTACACCTTATCCTTCGGGTTGCCGCTGGAGATCAGGTAGGCCATGAGGTTGGCGACTTCCTGGGCGTTCAGCGAGTTGAGCAGGCCGACGGGCATCGGGCTGATCGAGTCGCGGTCGATGGCCTGGATGTCGGAACGGTTGATCGAGAGCTGCGCGGAGAAGTCGAACGGGTTGACGGCCAGCTGGAGCTTGTCGCCCTCCTCGTTGAGGATGCGGCCGGTGATCTTGCCGCCGTCGACGCGGGTGATGACGGAGTTCGAATATTGGTCGGAAACCACGGCGCTCGGGGTGACGATGCTGTTGAGCAGGTCGGCCGGGCTCTGCTTCGAGCCGACGCTGGTGAGGTCGGGGCCCTGCGCGCCGCCGTTGTCGCCCATGCGGTGGCACTGCGAGCAGAGGGCGGCGGCGAAGAGCTTCTTGCCGTTCTCGAAGTCGAGGGACTTCTCCGCCTGGGCCTTGTCCCAGGCCTTCAAGGCCTCGGCGTGGGTCCAGAGGCGGCCCGGGCCTTCGGCGGTCGGCAGGGGCGCGGCGGCCTTGCGCGGGTTGGCCGGGGCGATCTCCTCGAGGGCGGCGCGTTCGCCCGCGGGCGCGAGCGCGAGGGCTTCCTTGCGGATGTTGCGGACGAAACCCTTCAGCGAGTGGCCGCCTTCGGCCTGGCCCAGCTCGTCGAGGAACCCGAAGAACTGTTTGCGCAGCTCCGGCGTCCAACCGTGCTCGGCGCGGGCGAGGTAGACCGCGAGGCCGATGCGCGTGGAGGCGGGCGTGACGGCCATCGAGGCGCGCACGGCGCCGGCGTAACCGGGGTTGCGGGCGATGATCTCCGGGTCGGCGGCGACGGCCGGTCCGTTGGTCGCCAGCTTCATGACGTTCAGGACGCGGGCCGGGGCGGTCGGCTCGCCGAGGAAGATCGACACCAGCGCCAGCTGGCGGTCGAGGCCGTTGTCGCCGGAAGGCAGGCGACCGGCGAACTCCTTGCCGAGGCGGGCCGCGGTGGCGGCGTCGGGCTGGCCATGGCGGGAGAACGCGACCTGGAAGACGCGCAGGCGGTCCTGCTGGAGGCGGAGCTCCTTGGCGCCGGCGGCGGCGTCGGCCGCGGCGACAATCGCGGCGAGGTCTTCCTTGGCGCCGCAACGGGCGAGCGCCACGGCGGCGTTGAGGGCCAGGTCGACGTTGGCGTCGGCCTTCACGCGGGCGCGCCAAGCGGCGACGGGCTGGTGCTCGACGGCGATGCGGGCGGCGAAGCGGACCCAGCGGTCGGGATGGCCCATGAGCGGCCAGGCCTTGTCGAGCGCGGCGGCCGACGGGGCGACGTCACGGAGGGCCTCGAGCTCGCGGCGGAGCTTCTGCTCCGGCGTGGCGGAGAACCAGGCGACCGGGGCGGTGGACTCGGCGCCTTCATAACGGATGCGGTAAAGGGCGGCCTGGCCGCCGCGACCACCGATGGTCACGTACATATGGCCGTCCTGCGGGCGGATGACGGCGTCGGTGACGGCGAAGGGCCGGCCGGCGGCGAAGACCTCCTTGCGGGCCTTCCAGGCGCCGCCCTGCGGCTCGAGGATGATCGCGTAGAGGGTCGCATAGGTCCAGTCGCACGCGAAGAACGCGCGCTGGTAGGCGGCGGGGAACTTCGCGCCGGTGCCCATCGTGCAACCCGTCGGGCTGCCCGGGCCGATGTCGACCAGGGACGGCTGGGAGTCGACGAGGGCCAAGGGGTTGTTGCCGGAACCGGAGCGCCAGCCGAGCTCGCCGCCGGGCGTGCAGAGGTTGATGCGCGTCGGGCGGTACCACGGGGCGCCCATGTCCCACTCCATGTCGGAGTCGTAGGAGAAGATGTCGCCGTCCGGGGCCACCGCGCCGTCGTACGGGTTGCGGAAGCAGGTCGTCACGCGGATCCAGTTCTTGCCGTCCTTGTCCATGCGGGCGATCCAACCGCCGACCGCCTTGATGCCGACGGCGTGGCCGTTGGGGTCCTCGAACTTCTTCAGCAGGTCGTCCTCGTCGTAATGCTTGGCCGGCGCGCCCGCGACCTCGTCGTCGGGCAGCTTCGTGTGGTTGCCGCCGAAGACCAGGATGGAACCGTCGCGGTCGAGGACGAGCTGGTGCGGGCCGTGCTCGCCCGCGCCCTTGAGGGAGCGCAGCAACGTCTGCTCGGCGTAGGAACCATCGCCCTTGGTGTCGCGCAGGCGCCAGATGTCGCCCTTGCCCTTCTCGCTCGTGCACGCGTAGAGCGCGCCATGGGCGAAGAGCAGGCCGTGGCAACCGATGGCCTTGGTGTCGATCTTGGTGACGACCGGCTTGGTCGGATCCTTCAGCGAAACATGCCAGAGCACGCCGCCCTGGTCACCGGCGACGAGGTCGCCGTTCGGGGCCACCGCGAGCGAGACCCAGGAACCCTGGACATCGCGCGGCACGGTGTAGAGGAGGTCGGCCTTGAAGCCGGGCTGCAGGATGAGCGTATCGGCGGCCGCGACGGAGCCGCTGGCCCCGCGCTTCGCGCCGCCGGACTTCTTCGCGCCGCCCAGGACGTTGCCCCAGGGCTGGGCGCCGTATTGGGCGACGACGGTGGCCGGAGCCCACTTCGCGT
>JBEGOO010000230.1:0-8873 GCA_041182045.1 Verrucomicrobiota bacterium | reverse complement strand
GACGACCGGCGAACAGACGGATGACGTAGAAGAGCAAGGTGACGAAAGCCGAGAACAGGATGAAGGCGGCGAGCACATGCTGGTCGGTCTCGCAGCTATCCTTGATGACCTGGGTCTGATAGAGGATGACGGTGGCCATCAGCAGGATCATGATGATCGAGAACCAATTGCCCAGCTGGCTGTCGGTGAAGGCCGCCACGAGGATGATGCCGAGGGCGCAGATCGAGCCGATGACGATGGCGACGCGCAGGAAGGAGAAATCGACGCCCATGGTGAAGACCGCCACGGTCAGGCCGGCGACCAAGGCGGCGGTGACGGCGCAGGCCGGGATGAGGACCTCGCCGGGGTTACCGTGGGTCTTGATGGCGACCATCACGATCAGCGGAACGAAGATGATGGCCTCGAGCACGACATAGAGCCCAAGACCCAGGTACTGGGAGGGACGCGAGGCGCGGTTCTCGGCCAGTTTCTGGGCGACATAGGTGCCGGCCCAGAACATGAGCATGACGACCAGGACGCCGAATCCACCCATGGAATTCAGCAGGGAGCCGAAGCCCTTCATGATCGCGGCGGCGACGCCGGTCGTGAAGAACGCGTAGAGCAGAGCGCCAAAGGCGGCGAAGGCGCCCGCGACGTGCAGGTAGGTACGCTTGAAGAAGGCGACGCGATCGGAGGCCGGGGCCTCGGAGACGATGAACGGGTTGGATTCCATACCCAGCAACTTGGCGGCTTCGGTCGGACAGTCAAGATTCCGCCCGGCTTCGGTCGGTTACAAAAGACGCACCCTGATTACCCGCCAGACTCGCCCAAAGCGTCCCTCCGCCATCGGCGCCGGCGTCCGCTGGAGCCACGCCTCGACTTTTTGGACGCCGCCCTGCCGCGGGTCGAGCGGCGCGACCGTGCCGACCAGACGTAAGGTATCCCCGCGCACCGTCAAGCGGGGTGCCCATGCCTCGAGCAGATCCTCGCCGCGCAACGCGAGCGGAGACCCGACCAGATCCTCGGCCATCCCGGCGTTCGCCTTAGCCGCGGCGATCGCTTGGTACAACAAGCCCGAACGAGCGAAGGCCTCCAAGGAGCGAAAGGGCCAACCCGTCGACGGCGCCAGCCGCACGATCTGACGGGCGAGCTCGGCGAAAGTCTCGTCGGAAAGAAACCGGACCGATTGGCGCGAGCTCGTCCGCTCCAAGGCGGCGGACCCCAAACCACGCAAGCCCTCATCCTTCCAGACCGCGGATTCCGCGGCCGCCCAAGTCGCCAAGTGCGCACCGGTCGGATCGGAGACCAGGAAGGGTCGGTCGACCGGCAAGACGGCGAACGGCCCACCGGCCTGCGCCTGCCAAGCCTGGTCGACGCCCCGGAGCAAGCGCGACCAAGCGGAAGGATCGAGGGTGTTCACGTTGAAGGGGCCGGTCACGTACCACCCGGCGGCAGCCCCCGGCACCGCCTCCCCGACCCAAGGCCGAAGGCGGGGGTTTTCCGACCAGCGTCCAGCCTCGGGCGCCCGCAACGGAGCGGAGGAAAAGGCGTCATCCAGCCGGCCCCAGTCCATCTTCGCCGTCAGGTGTCGCAAAGCCCCGACCGAGACCAAGGGCAGCCCCGGCAATGCCCGCAACCGATGCGTCGCAAAGGCCCCCGGCGTGTTGGCGAGGTGGGCCTCCGGCTGCTCATCGGTCAGGACGCCATTCCGAGAGGCGGCCGACCAGTCCAACGGCGCCAAGGCGGCGGCCAAGGGCGACGCCACGTCCCACTGGGCGGCGGCTTCCGGTTCGGTCAGATCCCATCGCGCACGCAGGAGGTCGCCCGTCCGCGCCGCGTTTCGCAGTGTCGGACCATCCCGCGGAATCCAACCGAACCGCAGACATGCCCGCCGCTCCGCGATGGTGTAGCCGGCGCTGTCCTCACGCGTGTAATCGCCGCCGGAGACCTCGACCCGGAAATCCGGGAACCAAACCCCGGCCACTTCCTGGATGACCGGCGAGGGGTAATCCGCGATCGCCACGTCGCGCTCCGGGGTGCCGTTCGGCGCATGGAGTCGCAAACTCAACGGACCGAGAAAGCGGGCGGTGATCTCGATCCGATCCGTCGGCAGGAAAGTGCGTGGCGAAGGACGCTTCCACGACGGACCATGCGGGGTGGCCTCGTAGCGCCAGGTTTCCGAAGTCAAGACCCGGGCCAGTCCTTGGGGCTGGGCCGATGCGGGCGGCGAGATGAAAGCATGGCACTCGCCGGGCAAGAGCCCTCGACGCGTCATCCCGTAGCGTTGGACGTCGGCCACCTCGCACCAGGCCCACAACCCCGCCTCACGCCGATACTGGCTGAAAATCCCGAAGTCGGCGACCGGGCAGTCATCGAGGGCCACGGTGAAAGCGGCGCCGGAATCGAGGTTGCGGACGGTGACCTCGGGGGCGCCGACGACCTCGACGAGGTAAAGCCGTCCCTCCGCATCGGCGAGCAACGGGGCCGACGAGGGATTCCACAAAAGTCCCGAGGCGTGGAAACGGAGTCGGTGACGTCCATCCGAACGCGCGTTGAAGAATCCGAGGCTCAGTCGGAAATCCACCAACACAGGGAAATGGCGCCAGGCGAAGCCGGCCGACTCCGCCACGCGCAGAGGCAAGCCGAGCGCACGCTCGCCCCGCAGGTCGGCGCCGCCGAGCGCCTCCGCGACGGGCGCACCGACGAGTCCAGCCAGCGATTCCGTCGATCCAAGATCGCGACGCCAGCCGCCACGGACCGCGTCGACCAGCAGCCCACGCCCGCCCCAACTCGTCCCGGCGGCGCCGACCTGCCCGGTCGCGGCCCGGAAAAACGCCTCATCCTCCAGCTCCAAGGCGCGCGCGGCCTCCAGCCCCGGGTCGGCGACGGCGACTCCGCCCGGCATGGCTTGCCGACCGACCTGCGTGCGGGCCCACCTCGAGGCATCGCGCCCGCCCGCCGCCGGACCGGCGAGATCGAACCCGCAGGAAACATCCTCGCAACGCCACTGCCAGCGATACCCGTCGACCACGTGTTCGCCGGCGAGAGCGACCTCGAAAGGTCCGGAGGAAGCGTCACGCGAGACCCAGGTCACCCCGCCCTCTTGACGTGTCGCCGCGACATCCAGCCCGGCGGCCTGCTGGACCTCCCCCAACGCCAACGCGACCAAGGCGACGGCATCATGCCGCAGACGGGTTCGCGACGACGCGATCGAGCTATCGACCAGCGCGGGTCGCGTCGCGCCCAAGAGCAGACAGAGGGCGCAAAGCGCGCTCATCAGGAACAAGACGACCAACAGGGCGAAGGCGGGACGGGTATTCATGGATGATGAACCTCAGACCCTTTCCATTGCCACTCACGGGGCAAAACCAGAGACACCTCACCCACCGCCATGAGCCCTCGTCGCATCAAGATCCGGGTCACCCGACCTGTGGAGAAAATCGCCACCCCCGCTCCCTCGACCCCCTCCGAGCAACCGCTCCGGCTCGTCGTCGTGGAGGATCAGGCGGCGATCCGCGAGATGCTCGCGGAGACGCTCGGACGACAGGCCTGGGCTCGCATCATCGGCGAGGCCGCGACCGGCGCCGAAGGCCTCGCCCTGGTCCAACGCCTGCAACCCGATCTCGTGCTCCTCGACATCCAGATGCCGGGCATGAGCGGCATCGAGTTCCTGCGACGTCTTCGACGGGCGACCGATCGGACGAAGGTGCTGGTGTTCTCGGCCCGACAGGAAGCCCACGTGATCCGCAGCCTCGTGCAGGAAGGCATCCACGGCTACGTCAACAAGACGCAACGCTTCGCGGAGCTCCGCCAAGCCGTCGAACGCGTCGGCCGCGGCGGCACCTGGTTCGACGAGGCCTTCGGGCAGACGGTCCGGGAGGCGCTGGCGAACCCGCGGGCCCAGGCGGACCGGCAGATCGAGATGCTCACGCCCCGCGAACGGGAGGTGGCCCTGCTGATCGCCCACAGCCACAGCAGCAAGGAGGTCGCGGCCCGGCTAGGCCTCAGCATCAAGACGGCCGAGAACCATCGCTCCAACCTGATGCGCAAGCTGGGGGTGAGGGATGTGGCCGGCCTAGTCCGATACCTCATCCGTCAAGGTCTGGTTGACCCTACGAGCGAATGAAAGCGTTTCTTCTGCTTAAAAAGTGCGTAAGGGAAAGACCCTATCATTAAAATATTCTATTTGAGGGAAATACGGGCTTAAGGTTCGACCTAAGCAACCTCCTCAATCATAAATCCATGCAAATGAAAGGCCCCGCCCAAAAAACCAAGAACGTGGTCATCATCGAAGACCAGACGGCGATCCGCGAGCTGGTCACCGAGATGCTGGAGGGCAAGGGGAAGTTCAAGGTGATCGGTTCGACCGCCGATGGCGCCGAAGGCGTCGAGCTCACCCTCAAGCTCAAGCCCGACATCCTCATCCTGGATATCCTGCTTCCCGGCATCACCGGCATCGAAGTCCTGCACCGGTTGCGTAACACCTTGCCCGAGCTCCGCGTCCTCGTCTTCTCGGGTAAGTCCGAGAAGCAGCTCGCGCGCGGCCTGCTCAAGGAAGGCGTCCGCGGTTTCGTCAACAAGTCGGCCCCGCTCTCCGAGCTGCGCAAGGCGATGGATGCGATCGCCGACGGCGAGTCCTGGTTCAGCGAAGTCTACAACCGGGCCTTGGTCGAGGTCCTCAACAGCCCCGAAACCCGCGTCGACCAGATGGGCGCGGGCCTGACCGAGCGCGAACGCGAGATCGCCGTGCTCCTGGCCAAGAGCCACACCAGCAAGGAGGTCGCGGCCAAGCTCAACATCAGCACCAAGACCGCCGAGAACCACCGCACCAACCTGATGCGCAAGCTGGGCGTGCATGATGTGGCCGGGGTCATCCGTTTCGTGGTCCGCCAAGGCCTCTACGACCCCAGCGGCGAAGGCTGAGGCTTGCTAGCACCCAAGGTGGGCCTAGGAATCAAGGGTATGCCGCCCCTGCTTCGCTGCGCCCTGATTTTCGCCCTTTGCATTGGCTTGCCCGCGGCCGAAAGCCCGCCCGCCCAGCCGTCGAGCACCTCCGAAAGTCTCGCCAACCAGCCCTGGCGTTACGAATCCCGCCTGATCCGGGGCTGGTCCGTGCTGATCCGGCTCGAACTCCTGACCGAGGATAAGAAGGCCGAGACGGAAAAGGGCCTCTTGCTCATCACCCAGCAACTCGAGGACATCGAACGACTGGTCCCGCCCAAGGCCCTCGCTCAGCTTCGCCGGGTCACGCTCTGGCTTTCCCCGCCTTACGCCAACGCCCGACCCCGCGCGGAATACCACCCGGGGGCCGACTGGCTGAAGGCCAACGGCCGCAACCCCGCGATGGCCAAAGGCGTCGAATTCACCGACGTCTCGCACCTCGACAAGGAAGTCCTGCGCATGCCCCTGCTCACCCTGCACGAGCTCGCCCATGCCTACCACGACCAAGTGCTCGGTTTCGGACACCCTGGCATCAAGGCCTGCTACGAGCAGGCGGTGGCCAACCACTCCTACGACAAGGTCAGCCGCAAGAACTGGGAAGGCAAGATCACCGAAGGCGTCCGCGCCTACGCGATGACCAACCCGATGGAATACTTCTCCGAGACCACGGAGGCCTTCTTCGGGCGAAACGATTTCTTCCCTTACGAGCGCAAGGAACTGGAGGCCCACGACCCCGCGATGGTTGCGGTGCTGAAGAAGGTCTGGGGCGCGCCCTGAGCGTTCAGAGCCGGATCCGGAGCCGCGGCGAGACCTGCTGACCGCCCGGACCCGCCCGTTTGGCTCCCGCCGGGGCCTCCGCCTTGCCCTCCGGGCCACCCAAGGCTTTCTCGAACTCGGCGGGCATCGGCGCCGTCGCGCTGAACTTCACGGTCTCACCCTGCCAAGGGAACGTCACCTCGGTCGAGAAAGCATGCAGGAACAGACGCTTGAAGCCGCGCCCCGTCCCCACCGCCTTGTTGAACTCGAAATCACCATACGTGCGATCGCCGAGGATCGGGTGGCCATGCTGGGCGGTCTGGACGCGCAACTGGTGCGTCCGGCCGGTCCGCGGCTCCAGCTTCAACAGCGAGAGCGGGGTCGTGCCGTTGGCCGCGCGTTCCCATTGGTACAACGTCACCGCCGTGACCCCGCCGGACGCGGCGGCCGCCGAACGCACGCTGTTGCCCGGCCCCTTGGACTTGACGAGTTGGTCCTGCCAGGTGCCGCGGGGGGTCCGCAGGCCGCGGCCGCGGACCAAGGCCAGGTACTTCTTCGAGACCTGCGAACGCGCGAAGAGATCCTTCACGAGCTCCGCCAGCGCCGCATCGAGGCTGAGCAACAACACGCCGCTGGTCGGGGAATCCAGCCGATTCAACAGGTAGACGCGGCGGATGCCGCCGACGCCGTCGCGCACATGGAAGGCCTCCTCCTCCATCGAGTAGTTGCCGGCGATGAGCACCTCCCCTTTCTCGGCGACCTCGCCGGGGTTGGGATGCGCGAGGATCCCGTCGGGTTTCTCGACCGCGAAAAGCCCGCACGAATGCTGCTCCAGGACGCGCACGCCTCGTCCGAAGGGAATCCAGTCAAGCGCGGCCATGCCCCTCAGTAGTAGTGGAACCGGATGGTGACAACATCCTCTTCACCGAACATCGCCACCATGTCGGGCCGCCAGGCGTCGAACGGCGCGCAGGCGGAGATCGCGTCCTTGCAGGCGTAGCTCGGCAAGGCGCCGACCCCGGTCTCGAGCACCTCGAGGTGCGTCACGGTGCCGTCCCGGTGGAGGCGGAACCGCACGACCACGACACCCCGCGTGTAGTTCTCCATCCGCGCGCGGTAGAGGATATCCCACCAGGTGGACTGGATCGCCTCCATCATCCGCTGGGCGTAGTCGCCGTAATTGCTGAAACGCGCGTCGACCGCGACGGTGCCGACGCGGTTCACGCCGGTGTTGTTGCGGAGGAGCAGCCCGGTCGTGCCGGCGGGAGCCAGCCCGGCCTTGGGCCGATCGGGATCGCGCGGAACCTGCGCCGAAGGGGGAGCCACGGGGCCGGCCTTGGGCATCAGGCCGGCGGCGGCCGAGGCGGTGCCGGCTTGACCTTCGGCCGGGGCCTCGGCGGCCTGATCCTGGTTCTTGGGTTTGCCTTGGGACACGCGCAACGCGGCCGCATCCTCGCCCTTCGAAGCGGGCAAAGAGGACTTCGTCGGGGCCTTCTCGGGCACAGGCTGGGCCGCTCGCTGGTTCCGCGCCGCGACGAAGGGCGTCGGGTTGACGGGGACTTCGCGATTGGCCTGCGCGTTGGTCTCGATCACGCGCAGCGACGGCGCCAGACGGTTATCCGGCACGGCGGCGTCGACCCGCTGCACGACGAGCGGACGGGACAGACGCAGGGTCGCGACCTGAAAACGCGCCGGCATCAGCGCCACGAGCAGGAGGTGCAGGAGCACGGACGCCAGGGCCGCGATGGCCATGACCTTCAGGTCTCTGCGTAGATCCTCCTTCACCCCGCCAGCCTAAGGGCTGCCAGGCCGACTTCAAGGATGGTCAACGGGTGGGGAATTCCCGATCGAGGGCGACCAAGGCGCGCCGGCAGTCCTCGCGCGTGCCGACCACGACATACATCTGGAAAGCGTGTTCGCCCGCGGGGATGGGATCGGTCTGGCGAATCCGGAAGACGCAGTTCCATTTCACGACCTTGGCCGCGGGAAAATCGAAACTGCCATAGCCGGGAGCCGGTCGACCGGCCGGCGGTCGCTCCGGCGTGAAGACCCCCATCGCCTGGGACCCGGAAGGCGTCGAGAGCACGACCGGCTCGCGGGCTTCGCCGTTCCGGCGGGTCCGCGGGAGCAGTGCGCCGGACTTGGCGTCGAAACCCAGCGCCTCGTTGAACATCGCCGGCATGTAACCCGTCAAAGCCTCGAACTGCAGGAACCGATGCGGCCGATCGGCGGGCACCCGGAAAGTCACGCGGTAGTCGATGACGTGATCCATCCCCGGGCGGCCGATGCGCACCTGCTTCTCCAGCCTATGCCCAGACAACAGCTCGGTGTTCTGGGCCGGCTGGCCATGGGACTTCATCCCCGGGGCGAGCCAGTAAGCCATCCGGGTGCGCGTGGTCAGCAGCCCGTCCTTCACGGCCAGGAACTCCAAACGGCTGGTCGAGCGTGGGCCCAGCGCGTCGGCGACCGAGCCGGCCTCGGTCGGGTTGTAGCACTCGGCATGGAAGACACCGTCGACGTCGGCGTTGATCGCCGACTGCAGCTGCCGCCCATGATCGTGGGAGTCGATGAACTCGACGCCATCCCACTTCACCGAATCGATCGCGCCCGCCAGCCGGGTGGTCGTGCGGATGACCAAGGGCTTGCCGCCGATAACCCCGGCCAGCTCGGCGTCGCCGCTCACCCCGGGAGCCTGCGCGAACAAGCAAGCGGGCAACAATGCCAACAGCGCCTTCATGCGACGAGCCTTTCAAGGAGGCCGAGCGCGAGGAGCCGTTCCCGCACGAACTCGACGGGTAAGCCCATGATCGTGGAGATGGGCCGCTGGTAGTCGTCGATGATGATCTCCTTGCCCTGCTGGATGCCGTAGGCGCCGGCCTTGTCCAAGGTGTTCACGAGGGCCTGGTAGCGCGTGATGTCGTCCTCGGACAAGGATCGGAAGCGCACCCACGCCGTGATGTCATACGCCTCGTCCACGCCCATGGCCGGACAGAGCAGGCAGACCCCGGTATGGACGGTGTGCTCGCGACCGGACAGGCTCCGGAGCATCGCGCGCGACTCCGCGAGGTCGGCCGGTTTGTTCAGAGCCCGGTCGCCGAGGGCCACGGTGGTGTCGGCCCCGAGCACCAAGGCGTCCGGGTGCAGCCGCGAGACGGCGGCGGCCTTGATCCGGGCGTTGTGCAGGACCATCTCCCGAG
>JBEGOO010000229.1:0-3757 GCA_041182045.1 Verrucomicrobiota bacterium | reverse complement strand
CGGCAACGTTCCGCCCAGAGCGGGTTGGAGGTTCGCGGCAGGATCACCAAGTCGGGCTTCGCGCGCAGCAACCGCTCGAGGTCCGGGTTGAAGACATCGCAGTCGCGGGCCGCCGGGTGCGTCGGCGGCAACGGGCACCAACGCGTCACGGCGACGAGCTGGTCCGCGGCCCCAAAGTCGACCACGGTGCGCGTGGCGCCGGGGCTGTAGCTGGCGATCCGCGCCGGCGCGGCGTCCGCGAGCAAGGCGGCGCCGAGCAGGCCGAACGTCGCCAGCCAACGTCCCATCAGCTCGCGAGCAGGCGCGCGAGGCGCACCGCCGAATCGAAGCTGCCGCGGTCGGCCCGGCCCCGCCCGGCGAGCTCGTAGGCGGTCCCATGGTCGGGGCTCGTGCGCACGTGCCGCAGCCCTAGGCTGAGGTTGGCCGACGTCGAGAAGTCCACGGCCTTCAGGGGCGCGAGGCCTTGGTCGTGGTAGATCGCCGCGACGGCGGCGAACTCGCCCTGCAGGTGCCGATGGAAGACCGTGTCGCCCGGCAGCGGGCCGACGACGTCATGCCCTTCGGCGCGCAGGGCTTCGATCGCTGGGCGGAGGAGGGCGTCGTCTTCCTTGCCCAGCAGGCCGCCTTCGCCGGCGTGCGGGTTGAGTCCGCAGACCGCGATCCGCGGGCGCGTGTCGCCGAGTTTCCGGCGCAGCGCGAGCAGGGCGAGGACCGTCCGCCGGAGCGAGGCGGCGTCGAGGGCCCGCGGCACGTCGGCCAAGGGGATGTGCCAGGTGACCAGCGCGATGGTCATCCGGCCGCCCGCGAAGGCCATCACGGGTTCGCCGCCCCAGCGATGGGCGAAGAATTCCGTCTGGCCCGGGAAGGGGTAACCAACGCCCGCCAAGCCGTGCTTGTTCACCGGGCCCGTCACCACCGCCGCGAAACGTCCGCCCGTGGTCCCGCGGGCCGCGAGCTCCATGGCCTCGAGCGCGATCAACTGGCCGGCTTCGTCGGGCTGGCCGGGTCGCGTGACGAAGTCCGCGGGGCCGACGGCGAGCCCTTGGCCGAGCCGGGCGATCCAGTCCGCCGGGCCGATCGGGACGACCTCCGCGGCCTGCGCCGGGTGGGACCGTAGCCAGCCTTCGACGAGTTCCGGGCCGACGCCGGCCGGGTCCCCGCAGGTGATCGCGAGCGGGAGCCGGCTCATGAGGGTTGGACGAAGCGGCCGCGTTTGCCGCCGAGGAAGAAGCGCAGGAACGCGAGGGCTTCCGCGGTCCGGAAGGCGCCCGCGTCCAGCGCCGCCTGCGCCTGGGCCGCGCAACCCGTCGCCGGCGCGTACACGGTGTGGTAGGCGCGCTTGAGCTCGGCCATGGCCTCGGCGGAGACGCCGCGGCGACGCAGGCCGATGAGGTTCAGCCCCGCCAGCTCGTTGCGTCCGTGGGCCAATCCCTCGGGCGGGACGTCTTCGGTGATCACCGCGTTGCCCGAGGTCAGCGAGCCCCCGCCGATGCGGCAGAACTGGTGCACCGCGACGCCGCCGCTGATGAAGGCCTTGTCGCCCACCTGCACGTGCCCGCCGAGCATGCAGCCGTTCGCGAGGATCACGCCGTCGCCCAGGATGCAGTCGTGCGCCACGTGGCTGCCGGCCATGAGCAGGTTGTCCGCGCCGACGATCGTCGCCGCGTCCGGCTTCGTCGCGCGGTGCAAGGTCGCGTGCTCGCGGATGACCGTGCGCGGGCCGACGGTCACGCGCGAGCGCGTCGCGGGATCGAACGACAGGTCCTGCGGGTCGCCGCCGACCACCGCGAAATGGTCCACCACCACGCCCGCGCCGAGGGTCGAGCCCGCCTTGAGGATCGCGTGGGCGGCCAACCGGCAGCCGGGGCCGACGACCGCGCCGGCCTCGACAATCGCGAACGGCCCGATCTCGGCGGTCGGGTCGACCTGCGCGGAGGGGTGGACGAGGGCGGAGGGATGGATCACTTGGAAGGAGGTTGGCCGAAGAGCTCGAGCTGCGCGGCGTTCATCATATCGTAGGCTTGGAGCAGGCGAAGCAACCGCAAGGTGGGGGACTCCGCGCCGGCGCCCTCGGCCCGCTGGCCGAGGTTCTCGAGGATGGTCCGGAAGGTGAGCACGTGGTCGACGCCCTTCTCGCGGAGCAGGGCGATGCTTTCCGCTCGTTGCGGTTCCTGCGCCGGCAGCCCCGGCAGCACCAGGATCCGGACCGGGGTCGACGCTTCGCCCGGCGCGGGCGGGGCGCCGAAGGCTTCCTTGGCGGTCGCCAGCGCCTCCTTGCGGATGAATTCCAGGAAGTCCCCGCGGCGCAGCATCGCCGGGGTGAGGCTCCGGCTCGCCGGCAGGCCTTGGATCGCGACGACGGCGGAGGTCAGGCCGGCCAGATCCCCGCCGAAGAGCTGGAAGGCCGGTTCCACGCCGGGCCGGGGCCGGGGGTTGGCGATGTGTAGGTCGCCGGGCTCCGCGCCGCCGCGGGCGCGGGCCGACGCGGCCGGTTTGAGCGGCTTCCGCGTGAGGAAGCCGTTCAACTCGAAATACTCGCGGACCAGACTGTCGTCGAAACCCGCCATGCCGCAAGGATGCGGGCAAGACCCGCGGGGGGTCAACCGCGATGCGTCAGAGCGTGAAGTCCGCCGGCGCGAGGGCCACCGTGAACTCGCCCTTGAGCGAGCCGGCCTTGAGCGCGGGCACGAGGTCCTTCAGCGGGGCGGTGCGGATCGTCTCGTGCAGCTTCGTCAGCTCGCGACCGACGCAGACCACGCGCTCCGGCCCGAGGAGCTCGAGCATCTCGTCCAGGAAGTCGGCGATGCGGTGGCAGGATTCGTGCAGCACCACGGTCTCGGTCGCGGGTTTCATCTCCTCGAGGAAGCGACGACGCGCGGCGGATTTCGGCGGCAGGAAGCCGACGAACCGGAAGGCGTTGGTCGGGAGGCCCGAGGCGGAGAGCAGGGCGACGATGGCGCACGGGCCGGGCAGCGGGGAGACGGTCAGGCCGCGCTTGCGGCACTCCCGCGTCACGCGGAAGCCCGGGTCGCTGATGCCCGGCGTCCCCGCGTCCGTGATCAGCGCGATGACCGCGCCGGCGGCCACGCGGTCGGCGATGGTCACGGCGACCTCCTTCTCGTTATGCTCGTGGTAGGCCAGCATCGGCTTGGAGACGTCGAGATGGCGGAGCAAGCCGCCCGTCACGCGCGTGTCCTCGCAGGCCACCGCGTCGCAGTCGGCGATCGCCTGGCGGGCGCGTTCGGTGAGGTCGCCCAGGTTGCCCAAAGGGGTCGCCACCACGAGGAGCCGTCCGGCCGTCCCGCGGGGCGCACCTGCGTGCTCGGCGGGCATCAGCGGAATCCGGAACCCGGCGTCTGCATGCCGGGGAGGCCGCCTTGCCAACTCGCCGGCTGGGCCTGCGGGAGCATGGAGTCGGCCGGCTTCTCCACCGTCTCGCAGCCGGCCAGCCCGAGGAGGGCGCCGAGGAGGGCGAGCACGGTGAGGAGACGCATGGGAGGCTTAGCGGGCGGCGATCTTGCCGCTGAACGGCGAGAGGGTCACTTCGCCGCCGCGGGTGAAGCCGGCGGTGCCGGACTTGCCTTCCTTCTCTTCCTTCTCGGAGACCGGGAGGATCTCGGCGACGGAGGAGCTCGTCTTGGTGGAGGCCACGGAGACGCTGCCGATCTTGACGCCGTTCTGGAAGACCTCGAACTTCTCGCCCTTCTTCAGGCCTTCGTTCTCGCCGGCGGTGAAGCAGACGATGCCCTTGGACGGG
>JBEGOO010000228.1:0-2856 GCA_041182045.1 Verrucomicrobiota bacterium | reverse complement strand
GCATCTCGCCCATGTCGGACATCTCGTCCGCGATGGCGGTCTCGGCATAAAGCACCAAGCCGGAATATTCAGGAGGGATGGGAC
Source organism: Verrucomicrobiota bacterium (assembly GCA_041182045.1). Taxonomy (GTDB): domain Bacteria; phylum Verrucomicrobiota; class Verrucomicrobiia; order Opitutales; family UBA953; genus UBA953. The sequence continues at coordinate 2,772 of JBEGOO010000228.1, read as the reverse complement.
CTGCAACTCGACGAAGATCAACGCGAGCAGGCAGAGGTGGGCGAACGTGCGGCCGGCGCGCTGCGCGAAGGCATGCAACCAGAGCATGGCCTGGCGCGGCGAACGCCGCTCGCGGCCGGCGAGGTAGGCCATCTGGGCGCGATGCAGGCGGAGACGCGCCTGGAAGCGCTGCTGCATCTCCGGCGAGGACTTGATGGCGTCGCGGAGACGGACGATCTGGGCGCGGGTGGCGGAGCCCTCGAGGTACTGGACGATCAGGGCTTCGAGCTCGGCGTTGCTCATGCGCGGAACTCCTCCCCCATCAGGTCGCGCAGGGCCTCGCGGGCCCGGTTGATGCGGCTTTTCACGGTCCCGATGGAGAGACCGAGTTCCTCGGCGATCTCCTCGTAGGACATGTTCCGCACGTTGCGCATGGTCAGGATACGAGCGTGCTCGGGCTTCAATTGTTCCATGCACTCGGCCACTTTGACGACGAATTCGTTCTGCTGGGCCTCGCGCCCGGGCCCCTGGCTGCCGTCGGACAGGATGTCATGCAGGGTCGCGCCCGGATCCTCCCCAAGGTCGGCGTCCAGGGACATGGACTGGTCCCGCTTGCGGCGACCCCAGTACCAGTAGCGGTTGCGGGCGAGATTCGTGCCGATCTGGTGGATCCAGGTGGAGAACGTGGCGGTGCCGCGGAAGGACGCGAGGACGCGATGCGCCCGGATGAAGGTGTCCTGGGTGATCTCCTCTGCGTCCTGGCGGTTGCGCAGGAGGGAGAAGACCTTGGCGAAGATCCGCCCCTGGTAACGAAGCACGAGCTCGTTGTAAGCCGCGAGATCCCCGGCGCGGGCGCGGTCGAGGGCGGACTGGTCGGCTTCGGTCTCCATGGTTTAGGGGTGGATTTCGGGCAGGTTTACCCGACAATGGTGGTGACATCCGTGTCGGATTCAACTGCAGTCTGCAACCCTTTACCCGACCCATTGCGAGCCTCGTCGCGGCCCCCATGTTTTCCACACCCCCTAAGCCCCCCACCCTTCGCTGGGTCAACTGCCTGAGCGGCGCGCGCGGAACCTCCGACCAATTCCCCCTCACCCTCCCCGCCGGCTCGCCCACCCCCCAGGCCGAGGTCACCGCTGGTGCCCAAGGTCTCGTCGTCGCCCCGACCGCCGGTCGCGCCCTCCTGGTCAACGGGGTCGCGACCACCCGCCCCGTCGCGCTGACGGAAGCGACCACCCTGCAGTGCGAGGACGCCCTCCTCGTGCTGGCCACCACCGCCGAGGACACCTTCCGTGAAGTGCGGACCGACTCCTGGATGCTCTTCGACGCCACCACCGGCGACCTCGTGGGCGAGTTCCCGCCCCGCGACCTGCTGGACCGCGCCGCCGACCTCGGGCGCGCGCCCGAACGACTCGCCTGCACGCCCGCCGGTCTCGAGGTCGGGTTCTCGCTCTCGCTCGTCGCCCCGTTGCTCTCGCCGCGGGAGGAAGCCGCCGCGCCGGGCGACGGCCCCGCCCTGCTGGCCGCCGAGCAGAACCGCGGCGCCCATCTTTGCCCGGTCTGCTGGACGCGTTTCGACGCGGGGGACGCCTTGAGCATCGCCGTGCACGAGGACCTGCGCGGCGACCCGATTCTCGGCTCCGACGCGCGCCTGCGCTTCCAGCCGACGCGTTTCAACGACCAAGGCCTCGCGCTGGACCCGATGGGCCTGGCGTGCACGGACCTCGCCTGCCCGCACTGCCGCCGCCAACTGCCCCCCGGGTACCTGGACATGCCGCACCGCATCCTGTCGCTGATCGGCGCCCCGAGCTCGGGCAAGTCCTACTACCTCGCGGTGCTGACGCGCCTGCTGCAGGACCGGTTGCCCGGCGATTTCGGCCTGGCCTTCAAGGACGGCGACCCGAGCGGCAACATGCTGCTCAACCAGATGCGCAACACGCTGTTCTCGGCCGCCACGCCGGAGGACGCGCTGCTCGGCAAGACCGCGCTCGAGGGCGCGACCTACGAGAAACTCCCCCGCCTCGGCCGCATGGTCTCGCTGCCGCGCCCGTTCATCTACGCGCTCAGCCGACCGGGCGCGCGCAAGCAGGAGACCTCGCTCATCCTCTACGACAACGCCGGCGAGCACTTCGAACCCGGCGTCGACATCCATGATTCCCCCGGCGCGATGCACGTCGCGACCTCGGCCGGACTGATCTTCCTCTTCGACCCCACCGCCAACGCGCGCTTCAAGGCCCGGCTCGTCGGCGTGGACGACCCCCAGCTGAGCCTGAAGGGGCGGATCGACCAGCAGGACAGCATCCTCGCCGAGATGGAGACCCGCATCAAGCGCGTCATGGGCCTCGCCCACGACCAACGCATCGCCACGCCGCTCGCCTTCGTGGTCGGCAAGTGCGACACCTGGGAGAAACTGCTCGATTCGCCGCTCGAGCCGGTGATGCGCGCCGGCGCCCTCGACCTCGCGGCGATCGACCGCAACTCCGCCCGCGTCCGCCGCGTGCTCGTCGACCTCTGCCCGGGACTGGTGGCTTCGGCCGAGTCGCTCGCCGAGGAGATCCGCTACTTCGCGGCCACGTCCTTCGGCCACAACCCCGTGATGATCCAACAGGGACCGAACAAAGGCCGCATCGCCCCGGACCCTCAGCGACTGGCCCCCGCGCACGTCGAGGAACCGGTCTACTGGCTGCTGCATCGCGCCTCCCCGGACCTCCTGCCCGCCGCGAACCGCTTGAACCTGGAGGAGACCACCGCCCCGCGCGGCGCCTGACATGCCCCTGCAACTCCTCTTCACCT
>JBEGOO010000227.1:0-3249 GCA_041182045.1 Verrucomicrobiota bacterium | reverse complement strand
TTGTGCCCTGGTAGGGGCAGCACCGCGTGCTGCCCTAGCGGCCGCTGGCGTCGGGTAGGTGCTCGAAAAGGGCGCAGGGGCGCGCTCCCTCGTGCCTCCTACCGCCTCGGTCGGCGCTCAGACTTTCAGGAAGACCTTGTGCTTCTGGAGGAACCAGAGGAAGAGCCATTCGACGGCGACGAAGCCGACGGCGAGGATGAGCTCCTGCCCGGCGGGCAGCGCCTTCGCCACGCCGCCGAGGAGCGCGTTCGCGGTGAATCCGAAGCTGATGAATTTGCCCGCCAGGTAGATGAGCACGGAATTCATCCCGATGACCGCGAAGGCGAAACCGAAGCGGCGCCAGCCCAGCACGTCGACCAGGCTATAGAAGGCCGCGAGCAGCAGGAAACTCCAGCCGCCGGCCCAGAGCACGAAGGAGCTGGTCCAGAGGTTCTTGTTGATCGGGAACGCGTAATCCCACAGCCCGCCCCCCGCCAGGCAGACCAGGCCCGCGAGCGCGAGGCGCCGGGCCTTGCGCCACGGGGTCACCTCCTCGTTAGGCCGTTGCAACCAGAGGCCGGCGAAGATGCCGAGCAGGGCGGTCGCGATGGCGGGGATCGTGGAGAAAAGCCCTTCCGGGTCATGGATGCCGCGATGCAGCTTGCCCGGCAGGAGCAGCCGGTCGACGTAGCTCGCGAAGTTTCCCTCGAGGGTCAGGTCGCCGCGCGCGAAGCCCGGCGCGGAGCAGGTGGCCATCACCAGGTAGTAGCCGACCAGCAGGCCGCCCAGCCACCACCAGAGCCGGCGGAGGCGGTGCGCGTTGTAGAGGAAGATGAGCTGGGCGAACATGCCCGCCAAGCCGATGCGCCCCAGCACGCTGCCGAAGCGCATCTGGTCGAGCCCTTTCCACTGCAGCCCGTTGTTGTAGACGATGCCGAGCAGGACGAGGAGCAGCCCGCGGCGGACGATCTTGCGCACGACCTCCCCGCGGTCCGCGACCCCGAGCCGGTGCCGGAGCGAGAACGGGGTCGAGACGCCCGCGAGGAACAGGAAGGTCGGGAAGATCAGGTCGTAGGCCTGGAAGCCGTTCCACGCGACGTGCTTCAGCTGGGCGGACATGGCCGCGACCCAGGCCCAGCCGGTGAGCGCGAGCAGCGCATGCACGATGCTTTCGCCTCCTAGGATCCAGAACAGGTCGAAGCCGCGCAGGGCGTCGAGGGATAGCAGACGCTCGGACTTCGGGGCAGGGGTGTCCATGCGCCCGAGGCTGGCGAACACGGCCGGGCAGTCGAAATGAAAAAAGAGTCCGCACCGCCTCCGACCCTCCATCCTCGACTCCCCCCTCCATCCCCTGTATCCATCGACTCAGCCCTCGCTTCAGCCCTCGGTACTCGACTCAGCGCTCTAACCTGTCTCCGCCCTCACTCTCCCTCCCATGCCCGCCGACCCCGAACTCGTCGTCTCCCGCGCCCAAGTCATCACGCGCGGCGTCCTTTGTCGCTGTCCCAACTGCGGGGGGCGCGGCCTGCTCGCCTCCTGGTTCCGGCTGAACAAGGCCTGCGCGGCCTGCGGCATGGATCTCGCGAAATCCCACGGATTCTATTCCGGCACGACCTCGATCGGGTATGTCGCCGCGATCCTGTTCGTCCTGATCCCGGATTTCCTGCTGGTCTCGGCCAAGGCCATCGGGGTCACCGCGGGTATCCTGCTGGGGATGTTCGGGTCCTTCGGGTTCATCGTGCTGATCTACCCGGCGATGCTCTGCTGGATGGTCATGGCCTACCATGTGGCCCTGCCGGGGGACCTCCCGGCCAACGGCGGCGGCCGGACCGAGGACGAAGCGGGGTCTTGACTTACATCATCGTATCTCGATAAGTTGATACTTCGATGTCCCGGTCCCAGCTCCTCCAAGCCCTCCGCGCGCCCGCCCGTCCGACGGTGTCGGTCGAGTTCTTCCCGCCGAAGACCCCCGAGGCCGGCGCGAAGATGCTGGAGGTCGCGCGCGCGCTGCGCCCGTTGGGCATCGACTTCGCGTCCCTGACCTACGGCGCGGGCGGCACCTCGCGGGACACGACGCTCGCCTACGGCGCCGAGCTGGTGAAGCTGGGCTTCCCGCTCATCGGTCATCTCACCTGCGTCGGCCACTCCCGCGCCGAGCTCACCGAGGTCATCGCCGGCTACGACGCCGCTGGTTTCTCCGGGATCCTCGCCTTGCGCGGCGACCCGCCCAAGGGCCAGGCCGCCTTCACGGCCCACCCCGAAGGTTTCGCGCATGCCGAAGGGCTCGTCCGCCACATCAACGCCGTCCGTCCGGGACGTTTCGCGGTCGGGGTCGCCGGCTTCCCGGAACGCCACCCCGACGCCCTCGACGACCTGTCCGACATCCGTTTCCTCGCCGGCAAGGTCGCGGCGGGCGCCGACTTCGTCACGACGCAGCTCTTCCTGGACAACGAGGATTACTTCCGCTTCGTCGCCCGCGCCCGCGCCGCCGGGGTCACGGCGCCGATCCTGCCCGGCGTGATGCCGGTGCTTTCCCTGAAGCAGGCCCGCAATTTCTGCGGCTTCTGCAAGGCGCGCATCCCCGACGCCCTGGTCCGCGAACTCGAGGCCTGCGGCGAGGACGAGGAAGCCCAGCGCAAGGTCGGCGTCTCCTGGGCGGTCCGTCAGGTCCGCGGTCTCGTCGCCCGGGGCGCCCCCGGCTACCACGTCTACATCCTCAACCGGGCGGAGTCGGCGTTGGAGTTGTTCGCGGCGCTGCGCGCCTGAGGCTCCAATAAGTTTGCCGTCCGTCGCCGGCTCGCGTGACATACGGCATGGACAGCGATAAGAGCCATCCCGGCTGGCGCCGTGGCTTCTGGAGCCTGATGGCAACGCAGTTCCAGAACGCCTTCAGCGACAACGCGCTGAAGCAGCTGATCACGCTTATTCTCCTGGTGGGGGCGACCGAAGACGAGGGCGCTACCTTCATGGCCTATGGCACGGCGGCGTTCTCAGCCCCTTTCATCCTCTTTTCGATGTTCGGGGGCTGGCTGGCGGATCGATACAGCAAGCAGTTGGTCATCGAGAAAGTTAAGCTGGCTGAGATGGGCATCATGCTTTTCGCCGCCTTGGCATTGTTGGTGCAAGGGGCCGCCGGGCTGAGCCTTGGCTTGAAACTCACGACAATCTTCCTGATGGGATGCCACAGCGCGATCTTCGCACCCTCGAAGTATGGCATCCTCCCGGAAATCCTTCCGCACGAACGGCTCTCCTGGGGTAACGGAATATTGG
>JBEGOO010000226.1:0-3657 GCA_041182045.1 Verrucomicrobiota bacterium | reverse complement strand
GGCCTTCGGGAACTTCGAGGGGTCGTCGATCCAGTCGGTCTTGCCGCCCTGGGCGCGGACCATCGCCTTGAACTTCTCGAGGGCGGAACCGTCCTTGAGGTGCTTCTCGACGGTCTGCTTGGCGGAGAGGGTCGAACCGGCGACGCCGGCGAGGCGCACGACCTCCATGCCGAGCTTGAGCACGAGGTCCTGCAGGTCCTCGGGGCCTTCGCCCTTGAGGAGGCGGACGGCTTCGAGGACCTCGAGGCCGGTGCCGACGGAGTCGCCGAGAGGCTGGTTGATGTCGGTGACCAGCGCGACGCACTTGCGGTTGAGCGAGCGGGCGACGCGGGTGACGATGCGGGCGAGCTGCTTGGCCTGCTCGAGGTCGCGGATGAAGGAGCCGTTGCCCCACTTGACGTCGATCACGAGACCTTCGCAGCCTTCGGCGAGCTTCTTGGAGAGGATGCTGCCGGTGATGAGCGGCAGGGACGGGATCGTGCCGGTCTTCTGGCGCAGGGCGTAGAGGATGTCGTCGGCCGGGGCGATCTCCTTGCACTGCTCGGTCACGGCGCAGCCGACGCGTTCGAGCTGCTGGCGGAACTGATCCATCGTGGCCTTGCCCTTGAAGCCCGGGATCGAGACGAGCTTCTCGACGGTCGAGATGCAGAACTCCTCGTCCTTGCCGTTCATGCCCGGCATGATGACGCCGGCGGCCGCGCCGAGCGGACCGAGCACCAGGGAGGTCTTGTCACCCACGCCGCCGGTCGAGACCTTGGCGATCTTGGGCTGGGTGAGGCGGTCGAGGTCGATGACGTCACCCGACAGCCGCAGTTCCTCGGCGAGCAGCGCGGTCTCCTGCGCCGACATCTGCTTGAAGAAGATCGCCATCGCCAACGCGGCCTGCTGGGCCTCGGGCATCTCGGCGTCCATGATCGAATCCACGATCTGACGGATCTCCTCGGCGGTGAACTCGCCGCCATCACGCTTCTTCTCGATGAGGGACGTGAAGGACGGCTTTTCCTTCCTCCGATGTTCGACGATTTTGTCAGTCATAAGGTGTTCGAGTTTAGAAGGTTAGAGCCGTCCTGGCAGACAGGGGGAGGCGGACTCGCTGATATGTAAGATTTTCTTGAAAAGTCGAGCCAAAAGCGACAAGCGGCGCCCCGCCCCACCCCCTAGGCGGGCTGGAAGCCTCCGAACCGCGTTTTTAGGGCCTGACAGGCCTCCGCGGACTCTCCCGGCCACCCTACCCTAGATACCCCTGGAAAAGGGCGTCCTGACCGCAAAGCGTGGTCTTTCCGGCCATCAGGGGGAACTCCACCCCCTCGAACCAGGTGGGGCTGTCGGGATCGCCACCCAGGCGGGGGGTCACATAGGCGAACAGGTAGTCGGCCGCCCCCGCGCGGAGCAAAGCGGACGCGAAACGCGGGCCGGCCTCGATCAGGACGCCGGTGAGCCCCTTGGCGGCGCAACGCTCGGCCCACGCATCCAAGAAATCGCTTTCCTCGCCCGGCAGCGCCCAGACCTCGACCCCCTCGGCCTCGTACCACGCGAGATCCGCGGCGCGGGCCCCGGCGGCCAGGCCGACGACGATGGTGCGACCGCGGAAGGCGTCGGTGAAGAGGTTCAAGCCGGCGCGACCGGCGGAGCGGAAGCGACGGTCGAGCACAAAGCGGACGGGCGCGTGCTCGCCCTCGGCGTCGCGGGCGGTCAGCCGCGGGTTGTCGGCCAGCAAGGTGTCGGCGGTCACGGCGATCGCCGGGAACAGCCGACGCCAGCGATGCACGTCGGCGCGCGCGTCCGGGCCGGTGATGGCGCGCGGCTCGCCCGGGGCGGGCACGAGCTTGCCGTCCAAGGTGGCGGCGACCTTCAACGCGAGCAAGGGACGGCCGACGGTGATCCAGTGGTTGAACAGGAAGTTGAGCTCCGCGCACTCGTCGCGCAGGACGCCCTCGACGACGGCGACGCCGGCCTGCCGGAGCAGTTCGATCCCCTTCCCCGCGTGCGCCGGGTTGGGGTCCGTGGCGCCGACGACCACGGTGCGGAAGCCCGCGCGCAGGATGGCGTCGACGCACGGCGGGGTGCGGCCATGCGTGCAGCAAGGCTCCAGGGTCACGTGCAGGATCGCGTCCGGCCTGGGCGGGCGGCCCAAGGCGCGGATGGCCTGCACCTCGGCGTGCGGCTGGCCGGCGGCGGCGTGGAACCCCTCGGCGACCACGACCCCGCCCTCGGTGATCACGGCCCCGACCATCGGGTTGGGGTGCGTCCGACCCCACGCCCGGCGCGCGAGCTCCAAGGCTCGGCGCATCGGGGGCTCGGCGGACGCGGGCGACACGTTCAGCGGTTGCGCTTGCGCGGACCGGTGGCGGCCTTGGGGCCGCCCGGGGTCAGCTGCGGCTCGGAGTAGTAGCGGAAACCTTCGAGCTTGCGGCGCTCGATCGCGCGACCGAGGAGCTGCTCGATCTGCTGCAGGTGGTGCATCTCGTCCGGCGAGTAGAGGGTGAAGGCCTCGCCCTCGGCGGACGCGCGACCGGTGCGGCCGATGCGGTGGACGTAGTCCTCGGCGTGCTCCGGCACGTTGTAGTTGATGACGTGGGTCACGCCGCGGATGTCGAGGCCGCGGGAGGCGATGTCCGTCGCCACCATGACGCTGAACTTGCCCGACTTGAAGCCGGCGAGGGCGGCGGCGCGCTCGGACTGCGTGCGGTCGGCGTGCATCGTGGCGACCGGCGTGCCGTGGCCTTCGATCCACTCCGCGATGCGGTCGGCGTCGCGCTTGGTGCGCGTGAAGACGATGACGGACTTGTAGCCGCTCTTGTTGAGCAACGAGAGGAGCAGGTCGTACTTCTGGAACACGTCGACCGGGTAGATCGCGTGGTCGACCGTGTCGGCGGCGCCGAGGCCGGTGCGCACGTCGACGGTGACCGGGTCCTTCAGGGCCCAGCCCGCGATGCGGCCGATGGCGTCGGAGATCGTGGCCGAGAAGAGGAGCGTCTGGCGCTGCTTCGGGCAGTAGTTGACGATGCGGGTGACGTCCTCGATGAACCCCATGTCGAGCATGCGGTCGACCTCGTCCATGATCAGCATCTGGATGGACTTGAGGTCGAGGATCTTCTGCTCATGCAGGTCGAGCAGGCGGCCCGGGGTGGCGATGACGACGTCGACGCCCTCCTCGAGCGCCTTCACCTGGGCGCCGTAGCCGACGCCGCCGTAGAGGAGCGCGGTCTTGGTGCCGAGGTACTTGCCATACTTCTGGAAATTCTCGTCGACCTGCACGGCGAGCTCGCGGGTGGGCACGAGCACGAGGCAGCGCGGCTTGCCGGCGGCGGGCCCGAGCAGGGAGAGGGTCGGTAGCGCGAAGGCGGCGGTCTTGCCGGTGCCGGTCTGGGCGGCGCCGATGATGTCGCGTCCGGCGAGGACGGCGGGGATGGCCTTCTCCTGGATCGGGGTCGGGTTGACGTAACCGCACTCTCCCAGGACGCGGAGCACCGACTCGGGCAGGTTCAGTTCGGAAAAAGTAGGCATGATTGGCTTGGAGAAAGCGGGAGGCGGGGGGAAAGGGAAAGGATAAAGGAAGAAATCCCGAGGAAAGGGCAAGTTCCGGGTCGGTCGGCGGCGAAAGGCCACGGTTTGTCTGGGTTTGACAATCCTTCCGGGATGCCCTGCATTGCACTC
>JBEGOO010000225.1:0-7850 GCA_041182045.1 Verrucomicrobiota bacterium | reverse complement strand
ACCATCTCGAGCTCAAGCGCCCGACCCCGGGCGGCGGTTTCAAGACCGAGGTGCCCGCCCCCGGTCCTTTCCAGCTCCAGGGCCACGGCAACCCCGTCTTCTACCGCAACATCTGGGTGGTCGAGACGAAGTAGGCCGGCGTCCACCGCCGACAAAAAAGCCCCGCGACGCGGGGCTTTGGCTTGGGGCCGTTCGGCGCCGCTTACTTGGCGTCGAGATCCGTGATCGTGAGGTTCTTGAACCAGCAGGGGTCGCCGTGCTCGGTGAGCATCAGCTTGCCCTTGCCGGGCGCGAAGCCGACCTTCTTGGCGAACTTGCTCTTGGCGAGGGCGGCCTTCCATTCGTCGGACTTGGTGTCGACGGAGGAGCAGGGCTTGCCGTTGAGGAAGTGCTCGATCTTGCCGTCCTTCACGACGACGCGGCTGTGGTTCCACTCGCCGATGGGCTTCAGGACCTTGTCCTTGGCGGAGTCGATGAGGTCGTAGACGCTGCCGGAGTTGTGGGAGCCGCCGCGCTTGCCGTCGGGGTGCTTGTCGTCGTCGATCATCTGGTACTCGATGCCGAGCCACTCGCCCTTGCCCTTGGCGTCCTTGATGTTGGCGACCCAGTACTTGATCCCGTTGTTGCCCGCGTCGGCGAGCTTCCAATCCCACTCCATCTCGAAATTCGCGTACTCCTTCTTGGAGATGAGGAAACCCGTGCCCTTCTGCGGGGTCAGGTGGATGACGCCGCCATCCTCGGTGGTCCAGCCCGCGCCGGGCTTGCCGCCATTGGGGTCCGTGAAGTCGTCGAGGGTGAGCTTCTCGGGGGCGGCCGCGAGCAGGGCGCCGGAAGCCAGGAGGGAGAACAGGAGGGATTTCATGGGGGAGGGGCTTACCTTGGGCCAAAGCCCGCCCCACTTAAAGCCCGTTTTCCTCGTTCCGGGTCTCGCCTCAGCGCAGCTTGGCGAAACGCACGTCGGTGGTCGCCCCGACATGCAACGGCACCACCAGGAAGGCCATGCCGGTCGCGCTCGCGGTTTGCCGGGCCTTGCCCTGGCCGTCGAGATCCAGGCCGAGGGAGACCCCTTCCGCCGTGGTGCCGACCATGGGTTCGCCGGACCGCAGGCCAGCGACCCCGAGCCGCGGGTGGAGCCGGAGCCGCCCGTTCTCCCAGCGGAAATCCCGCCCCAAGGCATATTCCCCGACCTTGCGCACCCCGCCTTGGCCTTGGGCGGTCACCCGCAGGGTCCGCGCACCGAGGATCTCCACCGCGATGGTCTCGACCTGTTCGTGAGGTAGGTTGGCATCTTCGGGCCAGAGCAACCGGCTCAGCAACGTCGGGGCGGACGCCGCATGCGGAGCCTCCCCGCGGTTGCGGTAGACGCCGGCGAGGGGCGCCAGCGAGGGCAACGGCGCGAAGTCGTCGCGGGTCGCGCTCGTCTCCACGCAGCCGGCGAGGCCGAGGATGAGGAGGAGCAGGGTCAGCGGCTGCCAAGGACGGTCGGGCGGAGTCATCCGCATGTTTTATTACTCATAAGAGGAGCCGGCAACCGGAAGCCTCTAGGGTGTTCCACCTAGCTGTGGCTACTCAGCGCCCGAGCTTCACCCTTTTGCCGTCGTAGCACAGCCGGACCGTCGGGAAGGTGCGGCGGAGTCGTTCCGTGTAGGTCTCGTAGTCGATCTGATACGTCATGTGCGTGATCAGGGCCCGCTTCGCGCGCAGGGCCACCGCCGCGGCGCACGCCTCGTCGATCGACAGGTGCGTCGGGTGGTAGTTTGGCCGCAGGCCGTCGATCACGGCCAGGTCCACGTCCGCCCCGAGCGCCAGCGCCTCCGGGGTGACTTCCTTGCAGTCGGTGTAGTAGGCGAAGCGCGCGCCGGTAGAGGGTTCCTCGAAGACCAGGCCCAGCGTGGATTCGTTGCCGTGGGGCAGGATGGTCGACCGGACGATGCCGCCGCCGGGCAGAACGAGCTCGCGGGGCATCAGGTCGACGTCGAGGGCGACGTAGCCGGAGGCGGCGGGGGCGCCGAGCGCGTAGGGGAAGATCGCCTCGATGCGGCGTCGGCCGATCGGCGTCGTGAAGACCGGGATGGCGGCGCCGCCTTGGTTGGTGCAGAACTGCCGCAGGTCGTCCATCCCGAGGATGTGGTCCGCGTGCCCGTGCGTGAGGATGAAGGTGCCGACGTCGCGGATGTCGTTGTGCAGGCACTGCAGGCGGAACTCCGGGGCGGCGTCGACCTGCACGTGGTGGCCTTCGATGACGACGTGCACGCTGGTCCGCGTCCGCCAATTGCGCGGGTTCTTCAGGTCGAGGCCGGGGTTGTCATGGGCGACCAAGGGGACGCCTTGGGACGTGCCGCAGCCCATGATGATGATTTCCATGGATTGAAGACAGACGAAGAACGGCGGGAAGGCAAAGGCAGACGACGGTTTCCCCGTTGGGCGCGCGGCTGGACCAACAAAAAACCCCGGGGTCGCCGGGGTCTTGGGAGGGAAGCGAGGGACGCTTACTTCTTGGCGCCGTAGCCCGGGAGGGGCTTGCCGTCGGCGTCGATCTTGTTGACCGACCAGAGGACGGCGCGGGCGACGAGGTCGAGGTAGCGGTCGTCCTCGACCGTCTTGTTGTTGTGGCCGATGGTGGTCGAGAAGATGCGGGTCTTCTTGGGGCCGTACTCGTTGGTCCAGGCGACGATCTTCTCGGTGGTGGTCTCCTTGGCGGGAGCCGTGACCTTGCCTTCCTTGTCCTTCTTCTCGGCGGTCTTCTGGACCTGGGTGCCGGTGGCGAGACCCTTGCCGGTCAGGACCTGGACATTGTTGTAGAGCTCCTCGTTGATGGTCGTCCAATCAGCCATGCCCTTGGTCACGGGATGCTCCTTGTCGGTGAACTTGATGGCGATCGGCAGCTGCGGGCCGTGGCCGGTGGACTGGAGGCCGAGCATCTCGTACCAGTGCGAGTTGTCGTCGCCGGCCTTCACGGGCTGCTGGAACTTGCCCCAGCGGTAGCTGTGCATCGCGCAGTGCAGGTTGACGGCGGGGACGCCTTCGCGGTGGGCCTTGAGGATGTTCTCGACGTAGGCGGCGTCGGTGATGTCGGCGGCGCATTCGTCATGGACGACCACGTCGAAGTCCTTGTACCAGTCGGCCTTCTTGTAGATCTCGAAGACGGGCTTGGTGCTCTTGGTCGCGTCGTAGGCCATCTCGACCTTGACGTTGAGGCGGGCCTCGAGGCCTTTCTTCAGGATTTCCTTCTGGTTGGCGTAGTCGTGGCAGCAACCGCCGGCGACGACGAGCACGCGGAGCGGCTTGACGTCATCGGCGAAGAGCGGGGAGGCCAGGCTGGCCAGGAGCGCCAGGGCGAGGGTGGGGCGGAGTTTCATGGGGGTGTCGGGATAAAGGGACGGCGGCGGGGGTTGGGCAAACCAAACTTACTTCCGGGCCTTGGGGTCGGCCGGCGCGGCTTCCTTGGCGGCGGCCAGGGTCGCTTTTGTGTCGGCCTGGGCCGCGGTCGCGAGGTCGGCGGGGATCGGCTGCCCTTCGACGAAGGCGTACAACGCCTCCTTCTGCTTCTCGGTCAGCGGCTTCTCGGCCTTGGGCGGCATGACGTCGCCGGCGGTCCGGTCAAGGAAGACGCGGGAGAGCAGCATGCTGCTGTCGGGCTTGCCGAGCGTGAAGGTCGGGTTCTTGCCGCCCTTGAGCGTGGCCTCGAGCGTGTCGAGCCGCAGACGGCCCTTCTCCTTCTTCGGGCCATGGCATGACACGCAGTGCGCGTCGAAGAGCGGTTGGATCACCTTGGCGTAGTCGGCCTTCTGCGCGGGCGTGAGCGGCGGGACTACCTCGGCCTTCCTCGGGGCGGTGGGCGCGGCCAAGAGCGCACCGACGGAGAGGAGCAGGACGAGGTTCATCGAGGGTGAGCCGGGGCGGGGGCGGCCCGTTCAGCCGAGCGGGAGGCCCGGGGAGCGCGTCGCGGCCTTGGTCTCCGCCGCTTTCTGGGATTCCTTGTTCGGCTTGAAGAGGTCGCCGTGGACCTTGGCTCCGCCGATGTGCGCGGCGATCGTCATGATGCCGACGGCGACGAGCTGGGCGATGACGCGGACGCGCCAGCTTTGGAAGATGAGGAGCCAGGCGCCGGCGGCCACGAAGGAGGCGGCGATGCCGAGCCAGAGGTGCTGGTCGAGGCCGGCGTACTCGCCCCCGTTGAAGCGGGCTTCGAGCAGGCCGAACAAGCAGGTGGCCCAGATGCTGGCCGCGCCAAGCAGACTGAGGCGGCGGATCGGCAGGCTCGCCTCGGTGTGGCGGTCCCAGATCTCGAAGAACGGCACGAGCATCAGGATGGCCACGGGGAAGTGCAGCAGGATGAAGTGCTGGTGGCCCGCGATGGAGAGCAACGCCGGGCCGCGGTCCTCGCCGTCATGCGGCCAGTAGAACGCGAGGGCGACGAGCAGGAGGTTGGGCGCGAGCGCCAGCCAGAGGCGGGCGTACTTGGTCAAGGGGTGTTGCGGGGTCATGACGAGGTGGAAAGCATCGGCTTTCGCCGCGATGGGGTCAAACGCAAGCGGAGCCTTACACGAGTTGAGACACCGCCGGACCGAAAGGGTTCGGGCGCAAAAAAGCCCGCGGGGTGAACCGCGGGCTTTCGGTGACCTCGGCGGGGAGGCTTACTTGTTGGACTCGATGAAGGCCTTGACCTTCTCGAGCTGTTCCTTGGTCAGCGGGTGACGCTCCTTGGCCTTCTTCGGGGGCATGGCGAGGTCGTCGTCCGGGCTGGAGATGCCGAGTTCAGCGGACTTGTAGAGGGAGCTCTTGGAGGCGTCGCCCCAGGTGATGCCGGCGCCGTTTTCCTTGCCACCCTTGACGACCGCGGCGAAGGAGGTGGCGTCGAAGCCGCCCTTGGGCTTCTTGGCCTTGTCCTTGCCGTGGCAACCGATGCAGCTCTTCTCGAGGATCGGAGCGATGTCGGCCTTGAAGGCCTTCTCGCGGTCGGCGTCGGTGGCCGCGAAGGCCGAGGTGGCGGAAACGAGGGTGAGGAGGGCGAGGATACGCATGGGATTAGGTGGGGTCTTCATAAGGAACCCCGCTGAAAAAGGAAAGTTTTACTTTTAAAGGCGGTCCGCGACCACCCAAGGCAGGCAAACGCTCCGGAGGCGGTCCGGGATGATGGCCTCGACCCGGGTGCCCGCGTCCTCGGCCTTGGTGGAGAGAACCGTGGCCCCGGCGTGGATCTTGCCCAGCAACGGGTACTGGTCGTGGGGAATCAGCAGGGTCATCCGGTGGTCCCGGTCGGCCGCGCATTTCTCCAGCATCTCGAGCAGGGCCGGCAGACCCTCCCCGGTCCGGGTGCTGATCAGGAAGGCGTCGGGGTGGGCGGCCAGCGCCTCGGCGCGTTCCGCCTCGTCGGCTAGGAGGTCGGCCTTGTTGAGCACCGTGATCACCGGGCGGTCGCCCGCCCCGATCTCCTGCAGCACCTGCAAGGTCGTCTCCGCGTGCTTCATCCGTTCCGGGGAGGACAGGTCCACGACATGGAGGAGGAAGTCGGCCTGCACGGCCTCCTCGAGCGTCGCTTTGAACGCCTCGACGAGGCGGTGGGGCAGCCGGCGCACGAAACCCACCGTGTCGGTGAGCAGCAACGCGCGCCCGGAAGGCAGCTCGAGCCGGCGGGTCGTCGGGTCGAGCGTCGCGAAGAGCTGGTTGGCCGCGAGCACGTCGGCGCCGGTCAGCCGGTTGAGCAGCGAGGATTTGCCGGCGTTGGTGTAGCCGACGATGGAGAGGGTGGGGAGCGGGACGCGCTGGCGCTGCTTGCGCTGCGTGGCGCGCTGGGCCACCACGGCCGCGAGCTCGCGCCGGACCTTGGCGATCTTGTCGCGGATCTTGCGCTGGTCCATTTCCATCTGCGTCTCGCCGGCGTCGCGCTGCATCGCGCCGCCGCCGCGCTGGCGGTCGAGGTGGGACCAGAGCCGCTTGAGCCGCGGGAGCATCTGCTCGAGCTGGGCCAGCTCGACCTGCAGCACGGCCTCGCGCGTCTTGGCGCGGGAGACGAAGATATCCAGGATCACTTCCTGCCGGTCGATGGCCTTGAGGCCGTTGGAGTCCTTCTCCCAGTTGCGTTGCTGGGCGGGGGTCAGTTCGTCGTCGAAGATCACCAGCCCGCATTCCTTGGCGCGGGCGAGGGCGGCGATCTCCTCCATCTTGCCCGAGCCGACGAGGTGGCGCGGGCTTTCCTCGCGGAGCTTGGCGATCAGCGAGCCGCGGATCTCGACCCCCAGGTTGCCGACCAGCTCATGCAGCTCGTCGAGCAGGTACTGCGCCTCCTCGGCCGTCTCCCCTTGGCGTTGCAGGCCGATCAAGATGGCCCGGTTGGCGCGGGCGAGGACCTCGGGGTCGTAGGGATCGAAGGGCTTCGGGTCGGAGTCGGACACGTGGGACGGGACGGAAGGTCGAGCCTGACGGGTGCGGGCGGCCGGGCCAAGTCAATCTTCGCCCCATTCCGAAGCGTCAGCGGTCGAACTGGACCCAGTCGATGTTCATGAGGCCGCCGCCCTTCTTCGGGTTGGTCAGCACCAGGAAGACGTCATGGCGGCCGGTCACGGGGGCGAGCCGGGCCTTGTTCTCGGCCATCTTCGCCCAATCGCCGGTGAAGGCGATGTCGACGGTCGCGACGAGCGGGCCGGTGGGGCTGTCGAGACGCACCTCCACCTGGCTGCCCTTGGCGCCGCCGCCCGCGGAGGCGAGAAGGGTGACGCCTTGGCTGTCCGCGAGGTTCAGGTCGGCAAACTTGAGCGTGGCGCCGTGGTTGGTGGAGCCCACGACCTTGCCGGCTTTCTTACCGCCGGTGACCTCGGCCGTCTCGGCCTCGATGCGGCGATGACGCAGGGTCACCGAGCCCTTGCCGGACAGGGCGCCCGCCGGACCGGCCCCGAGGTCGGTGTAGGAGGCTTCCAGCACCAGCGTGCCCGGCTTGCCGTCCTTCGGCGCCGTCACCTGACCCGCGAGGCCGCGCGAAAGCGTCGGGCCGCCTTTGCCTTTCTCAAGGGCGAGCGCCCAGCGGAGCATGATGGCGACCTCGTCCTCGGTGTGCTGCGGGTGGGCGAGCATCGGGACCTGGCCCCAGACCCCGCTGCCGCCGAGGCGGACTTTCCGGTTGAGCACCTCGGGGGCGTCGGCCTGCTTGCGGTACTTGTCGGCGATCGCGACGAAGGGCGGCCCGACCAGCGGGCTCTCGATCGCGTGGCAGTTGAAGCAGTCGCTCTGGCGCATCAGCGAGAGGCCGGGGTCGACCGCCGCGGTCTTGCCGTCGGCGGGGAGGAAGGCCGAGGTCACGAGCGTGCGGGCGCCGAACTCGGCGGCCTTGCCCTCGGAGGAGCCGTCCTCGACGTCCTGCACCGCCACCTGGAAGTCGACCTTGGCGCCGGGGGTGAAGAAATCCCCGTTCTGCGGGCGGAGGAAGCGCACCTTGGGAGCGTGGTTGCCGACGACGACGGGCGCGCCGCGGGTGACGCTGGCGCCTTGGCCGTCGCTCACGGTCAGCTCGACCGTGAAGTTGCCGGCGGTCGTCAGCTCGACGGCGAGTTCCTCGCCTTTGCCGAGCTTGCGGTCGCCCGGCTGGAGCTTCCACAGGTAGCTGAGCTGGCCGCCGTCGGGGTCCCGCGAACCTTTGGCCGAGAGGATGGTCTTGAGCGGCGTCGGGCCGGCCGCGGCGGACACGGCGAGCTGCGCGACGGGCGGGAGGTTGCCGCGCAGGTAGGAGATCTTGTAGAGCGCGGAGTCGCGGTTGGCGCCCCAGGTCTCGCCGTAGTCGAGCAGGTAGAGGCAGCCATCCGGGCCGAAGGTCGCGTCCACCGGGCGGCGGAGGATCGTCGCGCCGTTGTCGATGA
>JBEGOO010000224.1:0-2680 GCA_041182045.1 Verrucomicrobiota bacterium | reverse complement strand
CCCCGCGCCCGCCGCCGGCTACACGTACCTCGTCAATTCCGCCGAGCCGCTCCCGGCCTTCGCCAAGGATTGGGCGAAGCCCTCCGGCCCCCGCCAGACCGCCGTGGTCTGGGCCGAGCTGCACCCGCTCTCCGCCGACAACTCGCTCGCGCTCCTCGTCGTCAACCTCGCCGACGCCTACACGCTCCAGCTCGTCGGCAGCGAGGTCGCCCTGACGACCCTGGGGCCCGCCGACGCCCCCGCGAAGCCGTTCACCGGCGTCCTTTCCCTGAAGGATGAGCGCAACCTCCTGCGCCGGCTCGTCGGCACGGCCGAGGCCGCGTCCGGTTTCGAGCGCGAGGCCCCGCCGCTCGGCGTCGCGTTGCTGCGCTACCTCGCCTTGCGCGACGCCGGCCTGCCGGTCCCGGTCGCCTCGACGCTCTCCGCGGTGGTCGGCGGCGACCCGGCGTTGCCGGAGAAGACCCGCGCCAGCTGGAAGCTCGCGCCCGCGCCCCTCGTCGAGGATCCCGCGACGAAGGCCAAGCCCTCGCCGTTCTCGCGCGCGTTCGCCGTGGCCAGCGTCCCGCTCGGCGGCAAGCCCGTCGAGGTCGGCCAGCTGTTGCTGCGCCTCGATCCGCCCGCCGTCGCCCCGGTCATCGTCGGCGGCAAGCCCGCGGGCAAGTGACCGTCAGGCTTTCTTCCGCGCCGCCTTCAGCTCCGTCTTCGTCTCGCGCTGCAGCTTCTTCACCTTCGCGGCGGTGAGCAGCTGGTGGGCGCGGGTCATCCGGTCGATGAACAGCACGCCTTGGCAATGGTCGTGCTCATGCTGCACGCAGCGGGCCAGCAACCCTTCGCATTCGAGCGTGTGCGGCGCGCCTTCCACGTCGCGGAAGCGGACCACCGCGCGTTCCACGCGCGGCACGTCGCCGGTGATGCCGGGGAACGACAGGCAGCCCTCGGTGTAGATCTCGGGTTCGCCCGCCGGCACGGTCACCTCGGCGTTGGCGAACAGCATCGGCATGAGCGCGTCCGGGTCGACCGGCTTGCCGTCGAGCAACGGCGTGAACTCCTCGTCGTGGACGTCGGCCACGAACAGCTGCAGCCCGAGCCCCACCTGCGGGGCCGCCAGGCCGATGCCCTTGGCCTTGCGCATCGCGACGAGCATGGCGTCGCCCAGGGAGCGCAGGGACGGGCCGAACTCGCGCACCGGTTCGCCCGGCGTCCGCAGGACGGGGTCCCCGTAGGTGCGGATGGTGAAGTCGGCCATGGCTTCTGGTTACGGGAACCGCGGGCGGGGGGAAGCGAAATCCGTCAGGCGCCCCGGCCGTAGTCGCCCTGCTCGCAGCGGCGGACGAAGTCCTCGGTGCGGCGGCGCAGCTGGTTCCACTTCTCGCGGAGGTGCTGGGATTCGTCCGGCGTGATCCGCTGGTCGGACGCCGCGTCGACCACCTCGGCGATGAGCAGGCCGAACTCGCGCACCAGGGCGTTGGACGCGCGGGGCAGCTCGGCGGGCGCCTCGTTGCCCTCGTCGCGGACGAAGTGGCCGCCCGCGCGGTGCGCGAGCCAGTCGACGATGCGGGTGTCGCCCGTGGCCGCGATCAGCTGCGCCGTGCGTTCCAGCGGGTTGGGCGAACCGCTGCCCCGTTCCGCCGGCTGCCGCCACTTGTAGAGCATCGAGGCCGAGACGCCGAGCGCCTTGGCGATGCGGTCATGGGCCTGGAGCTGCTCGTCCGGCCCGCCTTGCCGGCCGGCGAGGAGCAGGGCCTCCTGCACGACCTCGTGGGGTTTCTTGACGTGGGTCTGGCGGGCCGCCGGCGGCTTCTTCTTCATGCGGTCTTGTAGCCGCCGCCGCGCCGTCCTGCAAGCGACGGTTACACCCGGGGCGTCGGATTGTAACCTCCGCGGCCAGAAAAAGGTGGAAGGGCGGGGGCGGGGAACTAGCGTGCCCCCATGCTGCTCGTCGCCGTCGCCTCCGAAGCCCCTTCCCTGATGCTCGCCACCGGCCTGCTGGTCGCGGGGCTCGTCCTCATCGCCGCCGAGTTCTTCCTTCCGACCGTCGTCCTCGGGTTCCTCGGGGCGCTCGTCTCCTTCGCCGGGATCTATCTCTCCGCCGAGGCCGGCTGGACCACCGCGACCGTCTACGGCCTCATCTTCGTGGTCGTGCTCGGCCTGGAGTTCCTCGCTTTCCGCCGGCTCCTCCCCGCGACCGCCGCCGGTCGCGCCATGACCAACCAGACGACCAACGCCGCCGCCGCCGTCCCGGCCGCCGCCGGCTTCGCGCTCTACGTCGGCAAGCCCGGCCGCGCGCTCACCGTCCTGGCGCCCTCGGGCACGATCGAGGTCGATGGCCAGCGGCTCGAGGCTTTCTCCGTCGACGGTTTCGTCGAGCGCGGCGCCGCCGTCCTCGTGACCGAGGCCGACGCCGGTCGCGTCACCGTCCGCCTGGTCCGCTGAGCCTCCTTTCTTCCATGGAAAACCAAACCACCACCATCATCCTGTGGGTCGCCGCCGGCGCGTTGCTGCTGCTGGTCCTCTTCCTGCTCTCCTTCCTGACCGTCTGGGTCCGCGCCCGCCTCGCCGGCGCCGAGGTCGCCCTCTTCGACCTCGTCGGCATGCGTCTCCGCGGCGTCCCTTACTCGGTCATCGTCGACGCCAAGATCGCCGCCGAGAAGGCCGGCCTCCCGCTCGACACCGACAAGCT
>JBEGOO010000223.1:0-8192 GCA_041182045.1 Verrucomicrobiota bacterium | reverse complement strand
GAACTCGTCCTGCGTGGACTCCTTGCCGGCGAGGAAGTGGATGTCGTCGATCAGCAGCAGGTCGAGCTCGCGGTAGCGGCGGCGGAACGGGGCCACGCTGCCGGACTGGAGGGAGCTGATGAAGTCGTTGGTGAAGGTCTCCGAGGAGATGTAGGCGATGCGGGCGGAGGGATTCGCGGCGTAGACGGAGTGCGCGATCGCGTGCATCAGGTGGGTCTTACCCAGGCCGGTCGGGCCATGGATGAAGAGCGGGTTGTAGAAGTGGCCGGGCTCCTTCGCGACGGCGAGCGCGGCGCCATGCGCCATCTCGTTCTCGGGACCGACGATGAAGTTCTCGAAGGTGTTGGTCGCCTTGATCGCCGGGGCCGGCGAGCTCGACGGGGCGCGGACAGCGCTGCGCGGGGCGGCGACCGGCGCCGGGGCCTGGGCGTCGCGCGACGCGTTGGCGGCGGCGCTGAGGCGGTAGTCCATGTTGCTGCCGGCGACGAGGGTGAGCTGGCGACGGAGCACGTCGCCGTAGTTGCTGTTCACCCAGGCTTCGGTCAGGACGGTCGGGGCTTCGAGGACGAGGACGTTGCCATCGGCGATCCCCACGGCTTGCAGCGTGGAAATCCAGGTCTCGTAGTCGGTGCGGGAGAAAGTGTTACGAAGTTCGCTTTTGGCGGTCTCCCACAGGGAAAGGTATCGGTCAGGGCTGGCCATGGAAAGGGGTGGAGGGTTGAGGAAGGTTGTTCACAGGCTCTTTGGAAGCCCGAAAGTTGGAAATATTTTGTAAAAAGGAGAGCGGGTCGGTCCGGGGCGTCGCGCCGAGGGGTGGCCTGGGCGGTCGGCGGGTGTTTCGCCGGGTTTGCAAGTCGTTGCGGTCAGGAAAGTTGTGATTTGTCGAAAAAGGAGGGCGAGCGGGGCCAGAGATGGCGACCGCCGGAACGATCCGAGGGGTTCGAATCTGCCCCCTTGATGCGACCCCACGGTGGACGCTCAAGCGGAAGCCCTGCACAGGATATTCACAGCCAGCCTGCGGATAAGAATGTGAGGTTTTTGTTGCATGAAGGTTTCACCTCACGGAACCCCAACGAATCCGCAGGTCAGCGTGGCGCGGCGAGTTCTGTCAAGTGTTCGTCACGGAGCCGACGCAGGTCGTCCAAGGTCTGGCAATAGCGCAGCCGATCGCGGACGCGACGCGAACCGGGCAGTCCATGGGTCAACGGCTGGAGGCGATCGAGCATCCAACGGACGTCCCGACCACCGAGCCGGCTCGCATGGACTTCCAAGGTGAGTTCGGCCAGGCGGATCATCGCATCCCAGCGCTGCCGCGGGCCGATCGACTCACCGACGGGCGCCCTCCCCGCCAAGGCGGCCTTGATGTCGCCGAAGATCCAGGGATTCCCGAGGGCGGCCCGGCCGATCATCAGGCCGGAGACCCCCGTTTCGTCGCGGCGACGGACCGCGCCGGCGCCGTCCTTGAGGTCGCCGTTGCCGATGACCGGGATGGCCACCGCGGCGGCGACCTTGGCGATCCACTCCCAATCGGCCGCGCCGGCATACCCCTGCTCCTTGGTCCGGCCATGCACGGCGAGGGCCTCGACGCCCAGTTGCTCCAGCCGGCCGGCCACCTCGACCGCGACGATGGAACCATGATCCCAGCCGAGCCGCATCTTCGCGGTGAGCGGCACGTCCGGGATGGCGTCCTTCACGGCCTTGACGAGATCGTAGAGCAACGGCGTGCAGCGCAGCAGGCCGGAGCCGGCGTTCTGCTCGATGACCTTGTGCGCGGGGCAACCGAAGTTCAGGTCGAGGAAATCCGGGCGCACGCGGGCGCAGACCTCGCGCGCCGCGCGGGCCATCGAGGCCGGGGTCGCCCCGAAGATCTGCACGCCCATCGGGCGCTGGTGCGCGGTGAAGTCGACCATCTCCCAGGCCTTGGCGTTGTCGCGGATGAGCGCCTCGGACTGGACGAACTCCGTGACCATGACGTCGGCGCCCTGCTCCTTGCAAAGCTGGCGGAACGCGACGTCCGTGTGCCGCGCCATGGGGGCGAGGTAGAGCGGGAACTTCCCCGGGCCGAACCACGGCAGGCGGGGCGCGCTCCGGCTCACGGGCGACCGTCCTTCCGCTGGCGCGCCGCCTTGAGCTCCCGCCAACGCGCGAGGCGCTCGGCGATCGCGGGCTCCGCGCCGGCGTCGCCCGGATGATACAGCGACAGCGGGCGG
The DNA here is from genome assembly GCA_041182045.1 of Verrucomicrobiota bacterium. Classification (GTDB taxonomy): domain Bacteria; phylum Verrucomicrobiota; class Verrucomicrobiia; order Opitutales; family UBA953; genus UBA953. Next base: position 5,982 of record JBEGOO010000223.1, on the reverse strand, counting down.
CTCAGGTAGTCCTGTCCGCTGATGGCCTCGGGATAGTCGTGGCTGTAACGGTAGGCACCGCCGTGACCGAGGCTCTTGTTCACGCGGTTATGCGCGTCCTTGAGGTGGAGCGGGACCTCCTGCCGCGGGAGGTTGCGGACCGCGTCCTTCGCGGCCGCGATGGCCAAGGTCGCGCTGTTGCTCTTCGGCGACAACGCCAGGAAGAGCGTCGCGTGGGCCAGCGCGTACTCGCACTCGGGCATACCGACCAGCTCGCAGGCCTGGAAGGCCGCGGTGGCGACCCCGAGCGCGCGCGAGTCGGCGAGGCCGACGTCCTCGGAGGCGCAGATGACGAGGCGACGGGCGATGAAGCGGGGCTCCTCGCCGCCCTCGAGCATCAGGAAGAGCCAGTAGAGGGCCGCGTCCGGATCGCCGCCCCGGACGGACTTGATGAACGCGGAGGCCGTGTCGTAATGGTCGTCGCCGCCGTCGTCGTAACGGATCCGCCGTTCCCGGGCGAACGCGGCGACGGCCTCAGGGGTCACGCGACCGAGCACCGGCGCGGAGAGCACGAGCGTCTCGAGGCAGTTCAACGCCCGGCGCAGGTCGCCGCCGGCCATCTCCGCGACCTGCCGGAGGACCTCCGGGCCGGCCTTGATGCCCAAGGCGCCGAGGCCGCGTTCGCCATCGGCGAGGGCCGTGGCGAGGAACGCCGCGACCTCCTCGACCGAGAGCGGATCCAGCCGGAACAGGTGGCTGCGGCTCAGCAGCGCGGGCACCACGTAGAGCCCGGGGTTATGCGTCGTGCAACCGATGAGCCGCACCACGCCGGCCTCGACGTCGGGCAGGAGCAGGTCCTGCTGGGATTTGTTGAAACGGTGGATCTCGTCGACGACGAGGACGGTCTTGCGCGACGGGTGCCGGCGGGCGTCGGCGAGGATCTCGCGCAGCTCCGCCGCGCCGGAGAGCACGGCGTTGACGCGGACGACCTCGGACTTGGTCTCGGCGGCGATGACCTCGGCGAGCGTGGTCTTGCCGCAGCCGGGCGGACCGTAGAAGAGGAGCGAGCCGAAGCTGTCGGCTTGGATCAAGCGCGGCAGGAGGGCCGTCGGGCCGAGCAAGGCGGCGTGGCCGACGACCTCGGCGAGCGACCGCGGCCGCATCCGCGCGGCCAGGGGACGGCGGCGCGGCGACGCGACGGGCTCCGCCGCCGGGCCCATGCCCGGCAGGGAATCCCCCGCCCCTTCGCGCCGCTCCGCCACGGGCCTACTTGTTCTCCTCGGCGAACGGCACGAGGTGGCAATACGGCTTCTTGCCGCGCAGCTGGTAATACTTCTGGTGATACTCCTCGGCGCGCCAGAAGGTCGGGGCCGGCTGGATCTGCGTCGCGATCGGACGGGCGAAGACCTTGGCCTTGGTCAGCGCGGCCTTGACCTCCTCCGCGACTTTCTGCTGCTCCGCGGAATGGGTGAAGATGACCGAGCGGTACTGGTCGCCGATGTCCGGCCCCTGGCGGTTCACCTGGGTCGGATCGTGCATCTTGAAGAAGTATTCGACCAGCGTGCGGTAGCTGACCTTGGCGGGATCGAAGGTCACCTCGATGACCTCGGCGTGGCCGGTGGTGTGGCGGCAGACATCCTCGTAGCTGGGGTTGTCGAGCTGCCCGCCGGCGTAGCCGCAGACGGCCGCGTGGACCCCGGGGATCTTGGCGTACTGGTATTCGACGCCCCAGAAGCAGCCGGCGCCGAAGGTGGCTTTCTCGAGTTTGGGAGGGTTGGGCATGGGAGCGGGGGAAACAGGAGCGGCGGGCTCGGCGGCGACGCCGACGAGGGCGACGAGGAGGCCGGCGAGGGCTTTGCAGGGGTGCAGGAAGGCGCGCATGGCGGTGAGCCCTCAACTTGGGGATTTCCCGGCGGGTGGCAAGGGGGACCGACTTCAGACCATCACCGCGCGGAGGGCCGCCGCCAGCTCCTCGGGCGGACGGGGGGCGGTGGTCAGGCCGCGCTCGGGGGCCAGGTAGAAGGTGTCGAGGGCGAAACCTTGCTCCGTGGCCACGTTCGCGAAGGTGATCGCGTAGCCGGCCTCGCGGATGGCCCGGCCGACCCGGAAGAGGAGCCCGATGCGGTCGTTGCACTGCAGCTCGGCCACGATGCGACCCAGTTCCTCCTCGCGGTAGACCTCGGCGCGAGGGGCCAGCGGGACGTGAGCCTTGCGGCGCGGCGCGGTCAGCTGGGCGCGCGCCTCCACCGCCGCGACATCCGCGAGCGGGTCCGACCCCTCCAGCAAGGAGCGCCCGAGGGCCTCGGTGAAACGCGCCTTGGCCGCCGGCTCCTTGCCCAAAGGCAGGACGACGCGGAAGAAGTCGATCGCGACGTCGTCGTCGCGCGAGAACGCCCGGCAGGAGACGATGTTGATCCCCGCGACGGCGAAGGCCCCGGCCATGCGGCTGAAGAGCCCGGCGCGATCCCAGGTCACCACGGTGACGACCGACTGACCCGAGCCGACCTCGTCATGCCAGTCGACGATCGGGCGCAGCGAGAGTTCCGCGTCGGCGGCGGTGACGGAGGCGATCAGCTGGTGGATCATCCGGATATGGGTCGCGGCATCCTCGGAGGAGACATGCCGGAAATACCCCGCCGGCATCTGCGTGAAGTGCGCCTCCACCTCGTCGGCCGGGATGGCCCCGGCCAGCCGGGCGTCGGTGGCGGCGCGCAAGGCCTCGCTGGCGGCGCCTTCGTCGCGTTCGGCCTCGCCGGCGAGCTTGGCGAGCGTCCGGCGGTAGAGCGTCCAATGCTGGCCGTCCTTGAAATCCGTCCAGAGGTCGGGCGAGGTCGCGCGGGCGTCGCAGCGGGTGTGCACGTGCAGGCTGCGGAGCACCTGCTCGTCGCCGACCAGCCGGGCGAACCGCTCGATGTTGGCCGGGTCGTCCACGTCGTGACGCTGCCAGTAGAGCCCCATGACCAGGTGGTTCCGGATGACCCCGGCGGCGATGGCGCGCTCGCGGTGGTCGAACCCCAGGCGCTTCAGCACCACGTCCGCGATGGGCACGCCGCGTTCGGCGTGGCCCTCGATGCCGCCGGACTTGGCGATGTCGTGCAGGAACAGGATGGCGTAGAGGAGCGAAGGCGCCTCCGAACCGAGGACGACCTCGCGGTACCGCTCGTCCACGGGCGTGGCGCCCGCGTAGATGGCGTCGAGCTCCCACAGGCAGCGCAACGTGTGCACGTCGGCGGTCCAGCGGTGGTAGAACTCGAACTGGACGAGGCAGTGCAGGCCGGCGAACTCCGGCACGAGCCGGTAAAGCAGGTCATGCTCGCGCAAGGCGTCGATGGCCCCGTGCACGCGTCCGCCCTCGGTCAGCAAGGCGCGCAGGGCGCTCGAGGAATCCTCCGACAAAGCGATCTCCGGGGTCAGCAGATGCGCGCGCTCGCGGACCAGCACCGACAGGGCGCGCTCGGGACGGGCCTCGTGGACCTGGCAATGGCGGAACAGGCGCACCAACCGGCCGGGATCCTCCTCGAAGACCAGGCGATGCTGCGCCGAGACGGTGCCACCGGGCACGACGCGTAGACCGTCGACGAGGATGGGCTCGCCCCACCCCGCCGGCTCCGGCTCGCCCATCACCGCGCCCTCGACCATCTCGACGCAGCGGCGGACATGGTCGGCCGCGTCGAAATACTCGCGCATCAGCGCCCCGATGCGTTCGGTCAGCGTGCCCTCGTACCCGAGCGCCGCCGAGAGCGTGTCCTGGCGCTCCAGCGAGAGCTGCTCGGTCGGTCGGGTCACCTGGAAATGAAGCTCGCAGCGGAGCCGGAGCAACGTGGCCTTCGCCTCCTCGAACTTCCGGAGGTCGACCGTGGGCAGCAGCCCGGCCGCGCCGAGACCACCCGGTCCGACCACCCCGCGGGCGATGCGGGCGAGCCAGATGCAGCCCTGCACGTCGCGCAAGGCGCCGACGCCGTTCTTGAGGTCGGGTTCCTGCAGGTAGGCGCTGCCGCCGGCCTTCTCGCGGCGTTTGCGCTGGGACTCGACGATCGAACGGGCGAGCGGGCGCCAGGCCTCGCCGCTGAGCATCTCCGAGACGCGGGCCTCGATCTGCGCGTAGAGCGGGCGCGCGCCGCAGAGCAGGCGCGTCTCGAGCAGCGCGACCCGCAGATGGAGGTCCTCCTTCGCGTAGTCCGCGCATTCCTGCACGGTGCGCACGGACTGGCCGACCTTGAGGCCGATATCCCAGAGCGGGTAGAGGATCGACTCGACCAAGGCCTGGGTCGCGGGCGCATGCCCGGGCACGAGGACCAGGAGGTCGATGTCGCTGAGCGGGCAGAGTTCGGCCCGGCCGTAGCCGCCGGTGGCGACCAAGGCGAGTTCGGCCGCGGCGGGCCCCGCGCGCAGGAACAAGGCGTCGATGACGATGTCGACGGCATCCGAACGCAGCTGGGCGACCTCCCCGCCCGCGACGCCGGCGCGATGGGCCGCGAGCTGGATCTCCCGGGCTTCCGCCAGGAACGCCTTCGCGCGGGGGACGACCTCGCCCGCGAGCGCCGCCTGGCCGGCGAGCTCGTGGGTCAGGGCGGCGCGGCGGAGCCGGACGGCGGAGGTGGCGAACTCGGGGGACATGAGGATGGGACCAACGTGATGGAAACCGCGGATTCTTCAAGGTCATTGCCTTGCGGTCGGCGGTTGGTCTAATGGGCCCATGTCCGGCTTCCTCGAACAACTGCAAGCGGCGCTGGCCGCGATGGGCGACGTCGAGCGGATGATCCAGATCGGCGGCCTGACGGTGATGACCGTCATCGTCTTCGCCGAGACCGGCCTGCTCTTCGGCTTCTTCCTCCCCGGCGACTCCATGATCGTGGTCGCCGGCATCCTGACCACCCCCAACACCCACGAAGGGGTCACGCGCCCCGCCCTGCTCGACCCGTGGAGCCTGACCGTGAGCCTGACCCTGGCCGCCATCGTCGGCAACCAGCTCGGCCGCTGGCTCGGCCTCAAGTTCGGGGAACGCGTCGAGCATTGGTCGGATGGCTGGCTCTACAAACGCCGTTACCTCGACGCCGCCCGCGAGTATTACGCGACGAAGGGCGCCTCCTCGCTGATCCTGGCGCGCTTCATCCCCGTCATCCGCACCTTCGTGCCGTTCGTCGCCGGGATGGGCCGCATGCCGGCCGGCCGCTTCCTCCTCTGGAACGTCGTGGGGGCCGTCGTCTGGATCGGCTCGCTGGTCCTGCTCGGACACCTGATCGGCGGGACGCCCCTCGCCCGCGACCTGCGCTGGGTGACGCTCGGCGTCATCGGCGTCTCGCTGTCCCCGCTGCTGTGGAAATTCCTGCGCGCCCGGCTCAGTTCTTCACCGGGAACCAGAACTTGAAGGTCGTCCCGGCCGGGCCGGTCGACTCCACCACGATATCGCCGCGGTGATCGCGCAGGATGCGCTTGACGATGGCCAGGCCCAGGCCCGTGCCGTCCTCGCGGCTGGTGAAGAAGGATTCGAAGATCTTGGGCAGGATGGCCGGCGGGATGCCGGCGCCCGTGTCCCGGATCCGCACCGCGACGACGGGTGACTGCGGGCCGTCCTCGAGGGTGACCTCGAGGTAAAGGCTGCCGCCCCCGGTCATCGCCTGGACGGCGTTGAGCATCAGGTTGAGGAAGACCTGTTGGATCTGACCGGGATTGCCCTCGATCGCCGGCAGGTCCGCCGGCGCCTGCACGGCGACCTTCACGCCGAGCTGCTGCAGCTTGAGGCGCAGCAGGAGCACCGCGTTGTCCGTGGCTTGGCGCAGGTCGATGGTCTGGAAGGCCGCCGATTGGGCCTTGCTCATCCCCAGCACGCGGGAGACGACGCCCTCCATGTGGGCAATCTTCTCGCGCATCACGCCGAGGTCCTCCATGCGCGGGTCGCCGGCGTCCATCCCCTGGGACAGGGTATCCGAGAGCAGCTTCATCACCGTCAAAGGGTTGCGGATCTCATGGGCGACCTCCGCGGAAAGCAGGCCGAGGGCCGTG
>JBEGOO010000222.1:0-6200 GCA_041182045.1 Verrucomicrobiota bacterium | reverse complement strand
CTCCACCTCCGGGGCCGCCTTACGCGGCCTCGCCTGATACCGTGCCGTGTTCCGGTGCAGCCCGAGGATCCTGCAGGCACGCCGCTCCGAGCAGGACGTCCGGGCGAGGACGGCCGGCAGGAGCTCCCGCAGGGCCCGCGGGCTTAGAGTTTTTTTTCGAGCGCGACCTTGAGGACGCGCTTCTCCAGCAGGAGGTCGGCGACCATCTGCTTGAGCTCCTTGTTGTCCTTCTCGAGCGTGCGCAGGCGCTGGGCGTCCGAGTTGGTCATCATGCCCAGCTGCTTCTTCCAGCGGTAGAAGGTCGGGGCGGTGATGTTGAGCTGCCGGCAGATCTCGGCCTGGCTCCGCCCGGCCTCGTGCTCGCGGATAGCCCGTATCCGGGCCTCCTTCGTGTGGCGTTTCTTGCTCATCTGATGCGGTATGTTCTGGGGGTTCGGGTTGGTTGGCAACCCCGGCGCTATCAGTTCAACTGGCACATACTAACGGGACCCACCCACTGCCCTAGCTGCCTTAAGGTAGGGACCAGCGTCCCGGCTGGTCAGTATCCGGCATGAGGTCAGGCACATCATCGCTGCGCGAGATGAAGCCAGACCCCATGCCGTCGGCCGACCGAGGACGGTCAGCCCTACCTGAGAGGTCTCTCCTGCCGAAACACAGGCTAGGGCAGCACGCGGTGCTGCCCCTACCTATCCTCTTCCGTGCGCGGGTTGCGGGATTGACCGCGGGCGGGCCTGTAGGAATAAAGCCCTTATGAAATCCTTGCTCGTCGCTTTCGGCCTGCTGGCCGCCGTTTTCGTTCCTGCCGCCGAGAAGGCCCCCGTGGCCGCGAAGGCCTCCATTCCGGAGAAGGGGTTCACGACCACGGAGGTCCATGTGGGCAAGACGGCGTTCAAGTTCCCGGTCCCCAACGCGTTCGTGGTGGTGGGACGCGACGAGGATTGGGCGAAGGCTTTCCATGCGCGCATGGAGAACCTGGCGCAGGACCCGCGCAAGGGGGTCAGCTTCGTGTTCACCTCGCTCACGCCCGAGCATCTGGCGCACTGCCGTGAGGTGAAGCTCCTCGACACCGGCCTGGACTGCTGGGGGACCGTGCAGAACCAGACGGCCGACCGGGAGGTCGACCAGGCCGCCTACGCCAAGATCGCCGCCGCGGTCACGGCCGAGTTCGCCAAGAACGGCTTCGATGGGATTCGGCGAAGCATCCGGCGCGACATCAAGGATGAGGAGTTCAACCGGATCCTCGGCGGCCTGGGCGACCCGATGATCGTCGACCGGAACGAACGATCGATCCAGTTCATCATGCCCAACGGGCCGAAACTCATCCTCGGCGCCTACGTCCACGTCGAAGGTAAACTCTTCAACATCTACCTCCAGGCGCCGAAGGCCGAGGCCCGCGAGATGATGGTGATGATGGACGATTGGATCGCCGAGATCATTCGGACCACCAAGGCCACGCGGAAGTGAAGTGGGAAGAGAGGCCCGGAGGCTCAGAGGCTCGGAGGCTCAGAAAGATACGAAGCCAGGCGAGAGAGGGAGTACAGAGTGCTGCATCGAGCGTACCTGATACCTCCGAGCTGGCGCGGTCTCTCCGGAGCCTCCGCCCGTTTGCTTCCCGCCCCGGCCTCGGTGACAACCTTGCCAAGGCTTGGTTGGTCGTTAGAAAGGTGTCGCCCATGTTTCGCCTCCTGCCCCCTTTCGTGCTCGCATGGGTAGCGCTCGCCGCCGGCGAGGTGGTCCTGCCGTGCGGTCGCTTTGCCCTGAAACTCGACGAGCAAGGGCGTAGCTTCGCCGCGACGCGGACGGCGGATGGCGCGGCCTTGCTCCGACCCGGTGCCCGGCATGAAGGCCTCGCGCTCGTGGATCCCGACGGCACCGCGACGCCCTTGCCGGTGGTGCGTCGCCTCGCGGACGGGCGGGTCGAGTTCGCCGCCGCGGGCGGTCAGCCGGCCGTGGTTTTCGCGGTGCGGGCCGGGGAGCGGCACCTCGCGTTCCGTCTGAGCGAGCTGCGCGGGATCGAATCCTCCCAGCGGGAGACGTTGCGTTTCACCTTGGTCGGCGAACCCGATCTCCGGTTGCTGCCTTTGGATTACATGACGGAGACGACCGGCGGGGTGGGGCTCCTGCGCGTGACCTGGCCGGCGCTGTGGAACCGGCACCCTGCCAACCCCGCCGGCGGTTTCGCGCTGTATGAGCGCACCGGCGACGATGACGAGGACGAGACCTTGCTACGCCTCTGGGTCGAGGAAGGCCTGCCGCACCCGCGGGTCGACGGACCTTGGGACCTGGCCCGGGCCCGCGCGTGGGTGCGCGCGTGGCAGTCGCGCTTCACCGATCGCTCGCAGCTGATTCTCGCGGCCAAGTCCCCGGACGAGCTGCGCGCCGGCCTCGCCTTGGCCCGCCGCGCGAACCTCCGGCAGATCTACCTCTTCACCGACGTGTGGCGGCCGGACGCCTTCTGGCCGGACAAGCACACGCATGTCGACGTGAACCCGGCGGTCTTCCCCCGGGGGGAAGCGGACCTCCGCGCGTTCGCCGAGGAAGCGCGGGCCGCGGGGATGTACCTCGCGCTCCATTCCATCTCCGCCGGGATCGGGAAGTCGGATCCCCGCCGCGTCGGCGCCAAGCCCGACCCGCGGCTCGCCTCCTGGGGTGAGGGCCAGCTCGTCGGCGCGGTCGACGCCAAGACCGGCACGTTGCGCGTCCGGCTCGCGCCCGGGCAAGTCCTGCCTTCCGAGGATCCGCGCCGCGGCAAGTTCCCGTCCGTCGGCGAACGCGGCGCCACCATCGAGACCAACTGGCTCAAGGTCGGCGAGGAGATCGTGCGTTTCGACGCCGCCCTCCGCCAGGCCGACGGCTCGTACGAGCTGCTCCGCTGCCGCCGCGGTGTCGGCACGACGCCCGCGGTCGCCCACGCCACCGCCACGACGGTGGTCGGACTGTATGCGCCGTACGGCGCGAATTTCGTCCCCGGCAACGACACCACCCTGCTCGCCGAGATGGCCGCCGAGTACGCCGGCCTCGTCGAGCGCTGCCTCGTCGAGCATGTCGAGTTCGACGGCGCGGAGATCCACGCGTACGAGGGCTTCTGGGGTTATCGCAAATATGCCACCCTCGTCTACCAAAGCCTGACCCGTCCGACCACCGCGCACGATAGCCGCGGCGGCCGGCCCGACTGCTGGTTCGAGTACCGCCTCAACTCCTCGAAGCGGCTCATGGCCGGCGCCTGCGCGTACTCGCACGGCAATTGGACCGTGCCGGTCGCCTTGGACGGACCTGCCCGCCCCGCCTCGAATCTGCTGGAGGCGCACTTCGTCCTGAGCCAGGGCCACCTCGGCGGCGCGCTCGGCCTCGCCAAGCCGGAGCCCATGTTCGGCGTGGACGTGGAGCGGTTTGCCCGGCATGGGCAGGCGGACGACTTCCTGGAGGCCCTCCGCACGTGGACCGAGGTCAACCGCCGGCTCACCCCGGAGCAGCACCGCGTGATCGCCGCCACCTTCCGCCCGCCGGCGGGGCCGCGCAGCCTGAACTTCAGCCACCATGTTCGGTCGGAAGCCGTCTGGGTCGCGCGCGAGCACGCCGACCGCTTCGAGCTGACGCCCACGACCGTGCTTCGACGGGCCCAGGGCGACATCCTCTGGCACGTCGGGCAGGAGCACGGGCCCGTCGCCCCGAAGCAGTTCGCGCTCGCCGGCCAGGCCGTCGAGCTCGTCAACCCGCTCGCCGAGCGCCCCGTCGACTTCGTCGTCCGCGTCCTGCCCGCGTTCGATCCCGCCGCGCCCACCGTGCGCCCGCCGCCGCCCGCGCGCACCAAGTCCGGCGCGGGTGCCGGCGGCCCCGCCGCCTTCGTGGCCGGCAATGCCGCCGGACCTGTCGCGCCCGCGCCCGGCCGGCCGACGAACTACGACCTCTTCCCCGCGAAGCCCTTCCATGCCGGCGAGGCCTCCTCGCGGCAGACCTCGTTCGAGGATGGGGAGCTCTTCGTCACCGATGCCGCGCTCGCCGACGGCCCGGGTCGCCAGGTCGACGACTTCCCGGGCTGGTCGGTCGACCTCGATCTCACGCGCCACCGCGGGCTCGCCTGCACCGTCGAAGGCGACGGCTCCGGCGCCCTGCTCCTCCTCCAGGTCGGCCGGCGCGACTACGTCATCCCGCTCGATTTCACCGGCGAGCGCGAGATCGTCATCCCGCACGGGGAGGTCGCCTGGGCGCGGGCCGACTGGGGTTGGCGTCCGGAGACCAAGCATAACGATTACGCCGACGTGCGCCGGGTGCAGGTCGGCCTCCCGCAATGGGTCCGGCCCGGCCGGCATCAGGCCACCATCACCCGGCTGCGCGCGCTCGCGGAGATCCCCCGGCCCCTCGTCGACCCCGTCGTGCGCGTCGGCGAGCGCGTCCTGCGCCTGCGCGGGACCGTGCCCAGCGGATTTTATCTTAAATATGAAAATGGCCGCGCCCTCGTCTTCGATCCCGACTGGCGGCCGGCCGGCGAGCTCGGGGCCGAGGGCGCGCTCACGGCGCCCGCCGGCGCGGCGCGCTACCGCGTCGACGACGCGGGCGACGGCCCCGCGCCCTGGCTCGAGCTCCAGTTCAGCGTGCGTGGCGAGCCGATGACGGTGGGGAAGTGAGGCCGCCGGCCTCGCCTCAGCGGCGCGGGCCGCGGGAGCCGGCGGTGAAGATGGGGCCGTCGAGGAAGGGCTTCACGCCGGCGGGCGCGCCGGCCTTCTCCATCAGCTCGCGCAACTCGCCGTCGGGTTTGCCGACGAGGAAGAGCGGGAGGTAGCCGCCGGGCGGGAGTTCGCCGCCTTTCTTGTGCCACTTCGCCGATTTGTAGTCGACGGTCAGGAAGGCGCCGTAGGCCCCGCCGGACTCGCCGAGGAGGATGGTGACGTCCACGTCGGTGGTGGGGTCCATCTTGATCCAGTCCCCGTAGACGAAATTGAAGTTGTTGGTCGGGGCGCGGGCGGGCACGCCGGCGACCGGCTCGGTCGTCTGTTTCCAGTCCGCCGCGTAGTAATGCTGCACGGAGGAGCCAGGCATGTGTTTCAGGCTGCCGTCGAGGACGACTTTGCCGTTGGCGATGACGATCAGGACGTTGTCGCAGCCACCCACGAAGCGGAACTGGTCGGCGAACGGCGCGCGGATGCGGCCGCGGTAGACGCCCAGCCAGAGGACCGGGGCGACCTCCTTCTCGACGCCGAACGCCTTGGGCGCCTCGGCCGCGTTCATCGTCGGCTGGAAGATGCCGTTGGCGGACAGCACCGCGTCCGCGTGGAAGAACTTGTCGAGCGCGCCGGTCGCGTCGCCCTTCGCCGTGATCACCTTGCGGATCGCGCGGAAGTAGTCGGAGATCTCGTCGTCGGTGTAGCCGTACGTGCTGACGCCCGGCTTGAGCGTGATGAGCGGCTTCTTGTCCTTCGCGCGCTTGATATCCCAGAACTCGCCCACCAGGCCGTTGCCGATGCCGCGGCCCCCGAAGAGCGAGACGAAGTTACGGCCGTTGCCCACGCCGACCCCGGTGCCGGAGCCGATCCCGCCGCCCGTACCGCCGCCGAAGCCCTTGGAAGAGCCGCCGCCCATCATGCCCGAGTTGAGCGAGGCCATCGACGAGGTCGGGAGGTCCGGCAGGGCGATCGCCGCGTTGGCGCTCTTCGACGTGATGCGCGTCGTGTTCTTCGCCATCGACTTCGGGTTCTTCGGCTGGGCGCGGGTCTTGAAGGCCTTCGCCTTGTCGCCGGCCGCGCCGCCGCCGGAGCCGGTCGAGAACGACTCCGGATCCTTCTTCACCGAATCCGTCACGGTCGAGATGACCCAGATCGCCGCGATCAGGATCAGGCCCGCGTGGATGAAGAGCGAGATGGTCAGGCCCTCGCCGCCGAGGCGCTGCCAGAAGCTGCGACGGGGACGTGCGGGTTGCGGGTCTTCAGGGGTTTCGGACACGCGCCCACTATCGGAAGCGGCGGACGGACCGCAAGCCCGCGGCGGTCGGCCGGTCCGCCATTCCCGTTCGTTTGACGCGGAGAAAACCCATGAACCCTTTGCTTTAGGCGGGTGCGGGCAGTTTCCGCTTGCCCGTCTTCGGCGTAACCGCTTCCTAGATAGTCCTGGTTAGGAGGGGTGGCAGAGTGGTCGATTGCGTCTGATTCGAAATCAGATGAACCGCAAGGTTCCGGGGGTTCGAATCCCTTCCCCTCCGCCAGGAT
>JBEGOO010000221.1:0-2853 GCA_041182045.1 Verrucomicrobiota bacterium | reverse complement strand
CTTGACGGTGGCGGCGTCGGTGACGCGCATGCCGCCGCGGAACTCGGACTTCAGGCCGGCCTTGTCCATCGCGCGGGTGATGGCCTTGCCGCCGCCATGGACGACGACGACCTGGATGCCGACGGCCGCGAGGAAGGCGATGTCGGTGGCGACGCGGTCGCGGCCTTCGGGATTGGGGTCGTCCATGAAGCTGCCGCCGTATTTCACCACGAAGGTGGAACCGCGGAACTTATGGATGTAGGGAAGCGCCTCGAGGAGGACCTCGGCTTTCTGCGCGGCGGGAGTGCTCATCGGTCGGAGCGGGAGTGTCGACAGGGTCGGCGGGCGAGACAAGGGGGAAAACCCGGGCTCACTCGCTCTTGTTGTAGTTCACGTAGCCGTCGGTGAGGTCGGCGGCGAGGAGGCGGAACTTCGCGTCGCCGAGGTGGAGCTTCAGGCGGACGGCGAACCGGGCGGCCTTCACGACCTGCTTCCACGCGGGCTTGTTCTCGGGCAGAGGACGGCCGCCGAGGACGGCGGGGACCTCGTCGTAGAAGATATCCAGCTTCGACTCGTCGAGGCCGGTGCGGGCGTAGCCGGCGGCGTCGGCGAGGCGGCCCCAATTCGGGTCCTCGCCGAACCAGGAGGACTTCACGAGGAGGGAATTGCCGATCGCGCGGGCGATCTTCTCGGCGTCGGCGCGGGTGCGGGCGCCCTCGATCTCGACGGCCACCACCTTGGTGATCTTCTCGCCGTCGCCCACGATCTTCTCGGCGAGCGCGAAGCAGACCTGGTCGAGGGCTTCCTGGAAGAGAGCGCGCAGGGCGGCGGGCGCGGCGGCCCCGACGGACACCCCGGAGGCGCCGGAGGCGAGGAGCAGGACGGTGTCGTTGGTGGACATGTCGCCGTCGACGCTGACGCAGTTGAAGGACTGGTCGGCGGAGGCCTTCAAGGCCGCCTTGAGCTCGGCGGGCGCGGCGGCGGCGTCCGTGCAGACGAAGGCGAGCATCGTGGCCATGTTCGGCTCGATCATACCGGCGCCCTTGGCGATGCCGGCGACGGTGACGACCTTCCCTTCCCAGGTGAAGCGCGCGGTGCAGCTCTTCGGGCGGGTGTCGGAGGTGAGGATCGCGTTCGCGGACCGCACGCCTTCGGCGGCGTCGCGCGAGAGCCGGGCGGCCGAGGCCTGGATGCCGGCGGCGACCTTGACCATCGGCAGGAGCTCGCCGATGCGACCGGTGGAGCAGACGAGGAAGGCGTCGGCCGGGGCCCCGACGGCCTCGGCGGACAGCCGCGCCATCGCGGCGGCGTCGGCGTCGCCCTGGGCGGCCGTGCAGGCGTTGGCGTTGCCGCTGTTGCCGACGATGCCCCGGACCTTGTCCGCGGAGACGGCGAGGACCTGCTGGCAGAAGCGCACCGGGGCGGCCTTCACGTCGTTGGTGGTGAAGACGCCGGCGGCCGCGCAGGGTCGATCGGCCACCACGAGGGTGAGGTCGAGGCGGTCGAGGCCCTTGTTGCGGATGTCGCAGCCGGCGGCGCCGACGCGGAAACCGGGGACGTCGGTCAGCCCGGGGGAATCGTTGGTGAACTCGAGGGACATGGGAAAGATCTCAGCGCAGGCCTTCGGCCTCGGGCCAACCCATCATCAGGTTGAGGTTCTGGACCGCCTGGCCGCCGGCGCCCTTGAGGAGGTTGTCGATGACGGACGTGATGACGAGGTTACCCGTGCGCGCGTCGGCGACGACGGAGCAGGCGACCCGGTTGGTGCCGGCCACGTGGGCGGTGTCGGGGAAATCACCCGACTTGAGCAAGGTCACGAACGGCCGGCCGGCGTAGGCCTCGCGCCACACCGCCTCGACCTGCGCGGCGGTGACGCCGGGGGCGGGCACGACGATGGTCGTGGCGATGCCGCGGTGCATCGGGGCGAGGTGCGGGTTGAACTGCACCACCACCGGCTGGCCGGCGGCCGCACCGAACTGCTCCTCGATCTCGGCGATATGCCGGTGCCCCGGGATCCCGTAGGCCTTGATCGAGCCGTCGCGCTCGGAGAAAAGGAAGGCCACGTCGGCCTTCTTGCCGGCGCCGGAGACGCCGCTGTAGGAGTTGATGACGAGCTGGCCCGGCGCGGGCTTGAGCAGGCCGGCCCGCAGGAGCGGCACGAGGGGCACCTGGATGCTGGTCGGGTAGCAGCCCGGGCAGGCGATGAGCGGCGCCGCCTTCCATGCGTCGTCCCGCTGCAGCTCGGGGATGACGTAGCGCGCCTGCGCGGCGAGCGCGGGCGCCGGGTGGTCATGACCGTAATACTTCTTGTAGAGCGCGAGGTCGCGGAGGCGGAAATCGGCGGAGAGGTCGAGCACCCGCTTGCCGGCCGCGACGAGCGGCGCGGCGTACTCGGCGGCGACGCCGTGGGGCAGCGCGAGGAACCAGACGTCCACGTCCGACTTCGCGCACTCCTCGGGCGAGGAGGCGGCGAAGAGCAGCGCCGGGTCGACGACGCCGCGCAGGCGCGGGATCTCGTCGGCCACGGCCTTGCCCGCCAGCGTCCGGGAGCACACCGCGGCGAGGGTGACGCGCGGGTGGCGGGCGAGGACGCGGACGAGCTCCTCCCCGGTGTAGCCGGAGGCGCCGACGATGCCGACTTTGGTCAGGGGGGAGGTCATGGCGGTAGGATGGCGGTGGGACGTGACGAATTGATGGGCGGAGGAGGGAAACTGGGCAACAAAAAGGCCCCGGGGTGCCGGGGCCTTCGTCGTTCCTGTCTCGGGCGGTTTAGCGCTTCGAGAACTGGAAGCGCTTGCGGGCGCCGGGGCGGCCGGGCTTCTTACGCTCGCGCATGCGACCGTCGCGGGTCAGCAGGCCTTCCTTCTTGAGGGG
>JBEGOO010000220.1:0-4148 GCA_041182045.1 Verrucomicrobiota bacterium | reverse complement strand
ACGACGCTCTTCCGATCTCGCGCTGGACGCTGAAGGTGACCGGCGAGGCCGGCGGGGTGACGGAGGCGAAGATCGGCCTCATGCCGAACACGCGCAAGGGCTTCCTCCTGACCGAGGATCGCCTGCGCATCATCCCCCTGTCCGAACCGATGGTCGCCGCGCTCGAGACCAAACCGGAGGCCTACCGCGTGGACAAGGTCTTCGAGATCACCGACTTCGAGGCCCGCGCGGTCTCCGTGCGCCGCGGTCCCGAGGACGAGGTCATCTCGCTCGTCAGCGAGACGCGCGCGCGCGTCGGCGTGGCCCCCGGCGGCCCGGAGTGGCGCTTCGAGGCGCCGTTCGACACCTTGGCCGACGGTGACGCGACCCCGAAGGCGGTGGCGGAGCTGACCAACCTGCGCCTGACGCGCTTCGTGACCGCGGCCGAGACGGAGTCCGGCCTGGCCGCGCCCAGCCTGCGCCTCGCCATCGAAGGCAACGCCCGTCGCCAGGTCCTGCTGATCGGCAAGCCCGCCGGCGAGAAAGGCGAGCTGCGTTACGCGAAGCTCGACGACAACCCGGCGGTTTTCCTGGTCGAGGCGAAGCCGCTCGAGACCTGGGCCCACGCGGTCCCGATGCTGCTCTGGACGCGGCCGGCGAACTTCGACGCAGCCCTGGTCACCGGCTTCACCCTCACGCACGCGGGCCGCTCCCTCTCCTTGCGCCGGCTCGACGCCACCGCCGGCGGCAACCGCTGGGAAATCCCGGTGGTGCCGGGCTCGACCGCCACGCGCCGTCGCGAGGCGGACCGCGCGCAGGTGAGCCGCTTCCTGCGCGACCTCACCGCGCTGCAGGCCGAACCGGTCGGCCAAGGTCTGGGCGGGGGGACGCTCCCCGGACGGCTCACGCTGGCCTTATCCGGCACCCCGCCCGAACCGAAGCAGAAACTCGAGCTCGAGTTCGGCAACGACCGGCTGACCCTGCTCGTGGCCGCCGCGCCGGAGCCGGCCGGACCGTCCGACCGCCTGGTCTACGTCAAGGACGCCAAGTTCGGCGCCCTCTGCGACGTCGGCCTGCTGGGCGGATTGCTGACGCAGGTCGAACCGCAAGGCTGGCGCGACCGCACGGTGACGCAGCTGCCGGCGGGCGCGAAGGTGACCGGCCTGCGGCTCGCGACGCGCGCCGACGGCAAGGTGCTCGGCGAGGCGCGGCTCGCGCCCAACGGCAGCTGGACCGGCAGCGGCCGCCTCGACGCCGCCACCGCCCGGCGCGTGGCCGAGACGATGACGGAGGTGACGGCGGCGGAATTCCCCACGCGCGACCTCGGTGCCGGCGACTGGAAATACGAATTGCGCGTGACCGACCAGGCCGCGGCCGGCGCGGTCGGCGCGGCCGAGAGCCTGCGCACCTACCTGTTGGCCGCGCCGCTCGGCGCGCATAACCTGATGGTCCGCGACGAGGCCGATACCGACGCGTTCCTGCTCACGCCGGCCCGCGCCGACGTCCTCATCCCGCTGCTCGACGAGACCGGGCGATGAACCCGCGCCCGGCCAGTTCGCCGACGCGACGCTTCCTGCGCGGCCTGACGAACACCGCGCTGGGCCTGCTGCTGCCGTGCCAGCTCGGCCTGCTCTGGGTCGCCACCCGCGACGAACCGGTCGAGCTGCCCGGCGCGGTCGGTCGCCTGCTGGAGGATCGCGGCCAGGCCGCGGGCCTGCGGCTCCATGCCCGGCGCTACCTGCTGACGCCCCAGCGCACGCTCATCGCCGAGGACGTCGCGCTGGAGGTCGGCGGCCTCTCGGGCGAGATCTTCACCGCCGATCGCGTCGAGCTCGGGTTGAGGCTGACCGGCGCCAACCGCGGCCTCGCCTCCGTCCGCATCGCCGAAGGCCGGCTCTGGTGTCCGGCTTCGGTGGCGTCGCGTTCGCAACGCACCCTGCTCCTCGAGCACATCCGCTGCGAACTCGTCCGCGAAGGCCGCTGGTTCCAGACCCAGGTCGACGGGCGCGCCGGCAAACTCCACCTGCACCTGCGCGGCACCCTGCCGGCCGGACTTCATCCGACGGCCGCCGACGGCGCCGAACCCGCGGGCGCGCCGGCGGCGGTCTGGGCTCGCTCCCTCCGCCTGGCCGAGCAGGCGGTGAGCCTCACCGAACGTTCGGGCGGCGGCTCGCTCGACCTGGTCGCGACCGGGCAACCGGACGGCGGCGCGGAGCTCACGGCCGAAGGCTTGCTCGGCGACGATTGGGCCGATGAACGCTTCGGACTCATCCGGCTGACGGAACCGCGCCTGCAGGCGAGGCTCCGGCTCACCGCCGCTGGCCGGCTCGGCGATTGGAGCGCGCTCGCGACCGCCCGGACGATCGGCGGACAAGGCCTGGCCGCGCAAACGCCGGCGCTCGGCGTCGTCGGCTCGGGCTTTGACCCTTCCCGGCTGCGCGGCACCCTGCAGGTCCGCGACGCCCAAGGCTTCGGCCTCACCGGCGTGGATCTCCGGATCGAGGCGGCCGCCACCGCGGAGTTCCCCGTCCGCGCCACGCTCCGGACCCCGGCCTCGGCGCTCGCCCTGACGTGGAAGCCGCTGGCGGATGGCGGCGAACTCCGCTGCGCCGCCGCCACGCTCTCGATCGAGGAACTGCGCCGGTTGCCGGCCGTGCGCGAAGCCTGGGCGAACGCCGGACTCGCGTTCACCGGCAAGCTGCTCCTCGCCGACGCGAGCCTCGCCTGGTCGAACGACCCTTGGACCGTGCGCGCCGCTTCCGGGCGCGTGGCGGCCGGCGGCCTGCGGACGCTGGGGATTTCCGCGGAGGCCATCGCGCCGGGCGCCGGGCGCTCCCTCGCCGCCGAGTTCCGCTACGACCCGACGGCGCCGGAGCACCCGCTGCGATTGACGAACCTGGACCTCGCCGGCATCCGCGGCGAAGCGCGGTGCGCGACCCGGCTCGGCGGACCGTTCCGCCTCGACCTGCGCGGCGAACTCGCGCCGCCGTGCCTCGACGGCTTGCTCGGCGCCTGGTGGGTCGACCTTTGGAAACTGTTCCGCGTCGGCCCGAACCCCCATGCCGTCATCGAGGTCGAGGGACGCTGGGGCGAGCCGGCCGCCACCACCACGCGCGGCACCGTGCTGCTGCGGGACTTCGCCTTCCTGCAGGCCCCGTTCCGCTCCGTCGTGGTCGGCGTGGACGCCCGCGCCCAAGGCACGCGCATCGACCTGCGCCGGCTGGCCGGCGGGACGGGGGTCGCCGATGGCTCACTCGACGGTACCGTGAGTTGGGATTGGTCCAAGCCGCTCGCCGAGGCTGGGCCCTATGTCCAAGTGGCCGGCGACCTCCGCCCTTGGATCGCCGCGACGCTCGCCGGGCCTGAGCTCGGCGCCAAGCTGAAGGCCCTCGAGCTCCCCGCTTCCCGTCGTCTCGTCGTGCAGGTCGCCCCGACCAGAACGGGCGACCTCGACGTGCGGGCGAAGGTCCGTTGCGAGGAGGCGTTCCAAGCCTGGGGCATCGCCGGGGAACAGCTGGACCTGACGGTGACCTCCGCGGACCGACGGCTGACGGTGGCGGCCGACCTCGGGCTGGCCGGCGGCAAGGCCCACCTCGACCTGGCCGGCGACCTCGCCCGGGCTCCCCGGGTCTCGTTGCGACTCCAAGGGTGCGAGCCGACGAAGCTGGGGGCGATGCTGGCCCAAGTGGAAGGGGCGTCCCCCGCTCCGGCCCCGACGCCCCGCTCGACCATCGCGCGGCTGGACCTCACCTTTGGCGGGTCGATCGACCTAGCCCACCCTCGCCTGCTCCGGGGGCAAGGAACGTTCGCCTTGAACGACCCCGAATTGAAGAAGGTACGGGTGCTGGGGGGCATCTCGTCCGCCCTTGAAAGCATCGGGTTCGAGGCGACCTCCTATGAGCTGAACCAGGCGCGCGGGACCTTCGGGTGCCTGGACGGGAAAGCCTATTTCCCCGACCTCCTGCTGACCGGTCCGGATTCCCAACTGAAACTGGCCGGGGAGGTGGATCTTACCCAGTCGACGGTCCACTTCTTGGGCGATTTCAGCCTGCCATCCAAGAGCAGCTTCAACCCGCTTAACCTCCTCAATATCAACCGGATGCTGGTGGCTTTGACCAAAATCAGGGTCAAGGGCCCCCTGAACAAGCCCGAAACCTCCGCTTTGCCCG
>JBEGOO010000219.1:0-3816 GCA_041182045.1 Verrucomicrobiota bacterium | reverse complement strand
TCGCGGACGTCCGAGGTCAGGGCGATCTCGCGGCTCTTGGGGTCGTAATGGTCGCCGACGGCGTCCTTGGCGGTGTTGACCGGGACGGTGGTCAGGTCGTGCGCGGCGAGGATCCGCTCGGCCACCTCCTTGCCGGTGAGGTTCGCGCCGTTCGCGACCTGGGCGGCGCGGCGACGGGCGTACCAGAAGTAGAAGATCGCGACCAGCGGCAGGATCGGCGAGGCGGCCAGGACGACGAGCAGGAGGAGGATCGGCATGGGGATGGGGTGCTATCTTTGTAGAAATCAGGCGAAGGCAATCGAGTCCGAAGACGGGGCCGGCGCCGGGGCGCCGAAGTTTGTCGCACGAAACGACCGAGGGTCGGCCCAGGTTTATTATAAAAGGCTCCAAGGGCGTCGCGGGAAGGGGGTGGGGTGGCCCGCCGCACCCGCCCATCCGGCCAGCTCTCCCTTGCCTTTGTCTTTTACATCCTCTTAAGAGGAGACACCCCGAAATCATGCGCACCCTCATCCTGTTCCTCGGCTGCCTGGGCCTCGTCGGCTGCAACGTCAAGAAATCCGCCATCGCCGGCCAATGGTTCAGCAAAGACCCCTACATCGAGCGGAAGATCTTCGGCTCCGACCAGCCGCATGTGGTGGAGCGCAATCTCCGCTTGGATCAAAACGGCCAGGGCACCCTGCTCATCCTCGACAACCGCAAGGTCTCCGAGACGATCAACGGCCAATGGGCCGTCGACGGTGACATTCTCCATCTGGACTACGAAGGCGGGAAGAGCCTCTACCTCCGGATCGTCCGGTTGACCGACGAGCGGCTCGTGATCCGCACCGACGAAGGGAAGGAACGCATCTACGAACGCGTGAAGTGACCAGAGCCGCCTTCGCACCCACCTCGTTTCTTTTTTATCATGATTACCCCTACCCTTGCCTTCCTCAACGGCGAAGTCGCGTCCATCATCCTGGTCGTGGTCATCGTCCTCGGTCTCGCCGGTCGCGCCACCTCGCCCGCCCCGCTCGTCCTCAAGTCCTGGTATGCCAGCGATAAGCCTCTGCCCGACGGCTCTTTCATCAAGATCACGGGTCGCCGGTCCGGCTTGGTCGGCTTCATCTTCGCGTTGCTGGGCATCGACCCCGTGACGACGCTGAGCGTCACCAACAAGCGCATCGAGTTCCACTCCGCCTCCCTGACCGGCACCTTCCACCGCATCACGCCCCTCGGTTCGGTCTCCTCGAGCTACTTCGGCTTCTTCAAGCCCCTGTTCGGCGCCCTCGCCGTGGGCATCTTCGTCGGCGGGGTCCTGGCCATGATCATGGGCGCCGTCATGGGCTACGATCGGGGCGGCTCCGCCGGCATGCTCGGCGTGCTGATCGGGTTCGGCGTCGGCACCTTGGTCGCCTTCATCTACTACAAGTTCAACGTCACCCAGACGGTCGGCTTCGTGGAGCTCAGCGGCGACAACTACTTCATCCGGTTCAAGCCCTCGGTCATCGAGGGCGTCAGCGTGGATGAAGCCAAGGCCAAGTACGCCGCGGAACTCATCCAGCACTTCATCCAGACCCGTGTCGACCGCTGAACCAACGCACCTTAACCACCATGCGCTCCCTCCTCCTGACCGCCGCCCTCCTCTCCGCGGCCTCCCCCATCTTCGGCAAGGACACCGAACTATCGGAACCCACCAAGGCGACCTTGGGCAAAGTCGTCGCCGAGACGCTACGCCCAACGATGCTGTTCTCTTACCAAGTCGATGCGGTCCAGTTTAACCGGGGTCAAATTAGCCAAGACACCGCCGTCAAGATGCTCAAGGCCCATGCTCAATCCATGGAACTGTCGGCTGCACACTGCATGGTCATCGCCGACGAAACCAAGGACCTGCGAACCCTGACATTGGCCGCTCAGCTGGGAAGTTTACGCCGCAAAGAAGCGGGCCTCTGCGCGCAACTACAGGCTCCAGATGCCGCCGCAGATTTTTCAAGGTTCCTCCTGCAGAGCATGGTCTTCGGCACGTTCGCCAAAGACCGCAAGGAAGCTGACCGGCTTGTTCTCGGCGCCGCGATCGCCAATTCCCTAAACCACATTGGCAGCCAGGCGAAAGTCGCTGGCGAAGGCGCCCAAATTGTCGAGTGTGAGGCCCAGATTCTCAAGACGCTGGAGAACTTCGCCAAGGCTCACCCTGCCCTTGACCAAGATGCGACTTTTGCTGAGGCCGCCAATAAACTCGTGGCCGAGCATGAACAACGCGCCAGGAAATTCAGCAAGGCGCTCGCCCAGGATACAAAAGCTTTTTATCAGAGCCTGATCGGCGAAAGATGCGAGCGTCTGCAGTGGAACTTCGAGCCTTCGGATAAATTCATCGACATGAAGGTAGTCGTCCAGAAGTCCTTCTACACCTGCGCTTGCTCGGACGTGGAATTAGTCGTCCAAGGCGGTGTCTCCGGCAAAATCCGCACCCTGAACTTCAAGGTCGTCCACCAGTTCAATAAAGTCGGCGATGCGATCGTGATCGACGTTTACTGAAGCGTCATCAAGCCGAAGAGGTGCATGGGGCCCGGACCAGCGGGGACGCTGGTCCCTACCTATAGGCAGCTAGGGCAGCACGCGGTGCTGTCCCTACCCGCGCGCGGATCGCGCGACGTTTAGCAGTCCTGTGCAATCTTCCTTTCCCTGTCCCTGACCCTTCCCCTGTCCCTTGGCCTCACGTCCCTACACCCTATTCCCCACTCCCCCACCCCCGCCTTTCGCCTTCCCCCGCTCTTAGGTATTCTTAATACAAGGGCATGCCCCTCGAAGCGTCCGATTTCCACTACCTGACGGTCCTGCGCGAGCTGGAGAAGGCGGTGAGCCGCCTGCACGGCCGCAAGGCGACGAGCGATCGCCGGCAGACGCATCGCACGGCGACGGCGTTCCGCACGGCGTTGCCGAAGCTGACCGAGAAGGGGGTCGGGGCGAACCTGGGCGTGGCGCTGCAAGCGTCGGCGAAGTTGCTGGCGGACACGGAGGCGGCGAGCGCCCAGCTGATCCGCGACCTGACCGAGCCGCGGCCGCGCCTGGCGCGCCTGGCGACGGGCGAGTGGCCGCCGATGGTGCCGGCGGCCCGGATGGTCGAGCGGTTCACGGCCCTGACGATCGGGAAGCATTCGGAGATCCCGACGGGCTCGCTGGCCGAGCACGCGGAGGAGGCCTTCCGCCTGGCGGTGCTGCCCGCACTCGCCTGGGGACTCGTCGCCCACCTATACGAGCTGCCGGAGAACCTCCGCGGGGATGCGCAGCGGGCGCTGGCCCGACACTTCCGCGATAAGGCCCGTCCAAGCCGGACCGAGTTGACGCTGGACACGGGCGATCAGGAGTAGCGCCTGCCCTTCCTTTACCTGCGCCTGATCGAGGGTTGGTTCCGCGTCCTGGAAGGCGAATCCGCCTGGCGGCTCGCGCCGGACCGGATCGTCGCCCTGCGCGGCGAACTGGCCAAGCTGCTCGAGCGGCGCCTGACCGACCTCGACACGCATCTCTGGGAGACGCTCGGCGAGCATTACACCGCGCAGGTGGCCGGCTCGGAACGCGCCCGGGTAGTCGCCCAGGCGTCCGAGCATTCGCGCCATAGCGCGGGCTTCCTCCGCGACCGGCTTCAGCTGTTCGCCGCCGCCAACGCGCCGGGCCTCCGGAAGTTCCGCCTGCTCACGGAGCGCAACCTCCAACGAGCCGTCGAGCAGACGTTCGCGGCGGAGACGGAGACGCCGGCGGATCCGCGCGCCGCGGGCCACGAGGCGTGCGGGGCGGCGTTCTGGCTGGCGCGCGCGTGCTTCGGCCATCCCACCCGCGTCCCGA
>JBEGOO010000218.1:0-2732 GCA_041182045.1 Verrucomicrobiota bacterium | reverse complement strand
ACCAGGCGGAGACCCCGCAGCAGTTGCTGGAGATCGCCGCCGACCTCGCCCGCGCGGGCGTCGGCTCCTACGTCGGGATCGGGGCCGACCAGGACGCGCGCGACGAGCACCGGGTCGTCGTGCTGCAGGGGCAGGCCGGCCTGTCCCTCCCGGAGAAATCCTACTACCTGGGCGCCGAAGCCGAGCCGAAGCGCGTGCGCGAGGCCTTCCCCGCCCACGTGGCGCGCTTGCTCGCGCACGTCGGCTACGGGCCCGACCGGGCGGCGGCCGCGGCCCGCGACATCCTCGCCTTCGAGACGCGCCTGGCCGAGGTCTCCCGCGCACTCGAGGAACTGGAGGATCCGGAGAAGAACTACCACAAGCTGACGATCGCGGAGCTCGACGCGCTCGCGCCGGGGTTGCGCTGGGCCGAGGTCCTCCGCCGCGCCGGCGCCCCGGCCACCACCCACGTGGTGGTCGGCCAGCCCGAGTTCGTCACGGGACTGGGGAAGATCCTCGCGACCACGCCCGCGGCGACGGTGCGCGACTACCTGCGCTTCCAGGCGATCGCCGCGTTCGCCGACGTCCTGAACGGGCGCACGGCGGCCGACGCGTTCGTCTTCGAGGGGACGGTCCTGTCCGGGGCGAAACAACAACGTAGCCCCGAGGAGCGCGCGCTGAAGATCGAGGACGGGGCCATCGGCGACCTCGTGGGCCGCGAATACGTGGCCCGGCATTTCAGCCCGGCGCAGCGGGAACGCTTCCGCGGCGTGGCCGAGAACGTGCGCGCGGTCTTCGCGGAACGTCTCCGGGCCAACGCCTGGATGGACGCCGCGACGCGGGAGTGGGCCGGGCGCAAGCTGGCCGCGGTGAAGGCGCGCGTGGGCTACGCCGACAAGTGGCGCCTCTACGAGGAGGCCGCGATCGGCGCCGGCCGGCTGGCCGACAACCTGGTGGCCGTGCACGACTGGAACCTGCGCCGGGAGTTCGCCCGCGTGGGCGGGGAGCCGGAGCGCGAGGAATGGGGCATGCGCCCCTACACGGTGAACGCCTACTACAACCCGCTGAACAACGAGATCGTGCTGCCGGCGGCCATCCTCGCGGCCCCAGGCTACGCCGGCGAGGCGCTGGACGACTCGGTCCTCTACGGCTACGTCGCCACGACGATCGGGCACGAGCTGACCCATGGCTTCGACGACGCGGGCCGCCACTACGGCGCGACCGGCCGGCTGGAGGAGGGTTGGTCCGCGGCGACCGAGGCGGCCTTCCGCGCCCGGTGCGAGAAACTGATCGCCAGCTACGACCGCGAGGAGCCGCTCCCTGGCGTCCACGTGAACGGCCGGCTGACCCTGAGCGAGAACATCGCCGACCTCGGGGGCGTCGAGCTGGCGCTGGACGCGTTCATGCGCACCGAGGCCTACCGGTCGGGACGCCTGATCGACGGCCAGACGCCGCTGCAACGGTTCTTCCTGGCCTACGCCTTCAGCTTCGCCGGCCAGGTGCGCCCCGAGACGCTCGCCAAGCAGTTGCGCTCCGACACCCATGCCCCGGCGATCCAGCGCATCAACGTCGTCCTCCGGCACATCGATCGCTTCCACGAGGCGTTCGGCACGAAGCCGGGCGACCCGATGTGGCTCGCCCCGGCGGAACGGGTGCGCATCTGGTGACGGTCTACCAAGGGTTGTAACGAAGCCCGAACAAGGCCAGCACCGCGCAGACCAGCAGGGCGAGCGCGGGCACGAAGAACGGGTCGTAGGCGTCGGCGGCCTTCGCCTGCTTCTGCAGGACGACGACTTTCTTCATCTCATCGATCTGCCGGAAGACGGCATGCAAGGCCTCCGGGGTGACGGCGTTGAAGGCCTCGCCGCCGGTGGCGCGGGCGATGCCGATCAGGGCGGGTTCCACGGGCTTGTCCGTCATGAGGATCGCGAAGACGCGCACCCCCTTGGCCTGCAGGTCGGCGATCAAGGCCGAGTCCTTGGGCGGCTTGATGTCGTTGCTCTCGCCGTCGGTGATGAGGATGACCATGCGGTCGCCTTGGGCCTGCTCGGCCAAGTGGTCGGCGGCGCCATAGAGGGCCTTGCCGATGAGCGTGCCACCCCAAAGGTTCTCGGGGAAGACGTTCGGCGAGATGAACGGCCGGGAGAGCGCGATGGCCTCCACGTCCTGGGTCAGCGGCACCCAGTGGATGAAATTGCGCGAGAAGATGGTGAGGCCGAAGGCGTCGCCCTTGCGGAAACGGATGAACTGCAGGACGGACTCCATCGCGGCGTCAAACCGGGTGCGCTTCCCCTCCCCTTGCGGGCCGTAGGCGGCCGTCATGCTGCCCGAGGTGTCCAGCACGATCTGGACGTTCGTGAGCTGGCGCTCGACCTCGGGCGGGTTGAAGCGGACCGGGTGAGCGAGGAACAGGATGGCGATGGCCAACAAGCCCGCGGGCAGGCAGTTGGCGAGCAGGATGAGACCACGAACGAACCAGCCGCGGGCCGGGCGGGCGTGGTCGAACGGCAGCGCGACGCGCGGGCCGGGCCGCACCCACTCGTAGAAGGCGAGGATGACGGGGAGCGCGAGGAGCGCGAGCCACTGGGGATGCAGGAAGGTCACGGGGCGGGCGCGGGGTCGGGAGCCACGGTCAGGGGCCGGATCAAGGCGACGATCTCCTCGCGCGTGACGGCGGCGTCCCGGCGGTGGAGCCAATGTTGGAGCGCGCGCAGGCCGTCGCGGGTGCGGTCCCCGGCGGCCACCGCGGCGAG
>JBEGOO010000217.1:0-7456 GCA_041182045.1 Verrucomicrobiota bacterium | reverse complement strand
AGGAGGCGGTCGGGGTCGAGGCGGAGCACTTCACCCGCCTCGGCGAGGTGTTGCGGCCTTGGCCGGACGCCTAGAGCGAGCGCAGCAGGCCGCGGATGTCGACCGACTCCGCGATCATCTTCTCGATGATCGGGATCTTGTCCGAATCCTGGCGCATCGTCTTCACCGTCATGTTGTTGATGCGCGCGGTGACGGCGAAGGACTCGGCCTCGACGGCCGCCATGGGCAGGCCCGCTTCCTTGAGCCGGCGGACGATGTCGTCGTTCGGCAGCAGGCCGTTGGAGAAGATGACGCCCGTGAGCGACTTGGCGCCGCCCGCCGCCAGGAAGGCTTCCAGCAGGTCCTCGCGGTCGCCCGGGACGATGACGAGCGTGCCGGGCACCCGGAGGTATTCGGCGGAGCGGCGGGCCGACATGGCGCCGATGACGACGCGCCGGACGCGGCGCAGGCCGGCCGGCTGGTGGAGCCAGCGCGCCTTGGTCTCGTCGGCCACCTGGTCGAGGTTCGGGTAGACGAGGGTCTCCTGCAGCGGCACGACGCCCAGCAGGGGGACGCCCAGTTTGCGCAGGCCGCGGCCCGCGAAGTCCCGGATGAACTCCAGCTTGTCCGGCATGACCTTGTTGAGGATCGCGCCGACGACCTCGACGCCGGCCTTGTCGAACAGGGCCTTGTTGAGGGCGATCTCGTCGATGGGCTTGCCGATGCCGCCGGCGGCCACGAGCAGGGCCTTGGAGCGCAGCACGCGGGCGTTGTCGGCGTTGGAGGCCCCGAAGACCGAGCCGACGCCGGCGTGGCCGGAGCCCTCGACGACGACGATGTCCTTGCCGTAGGCGGCGCGGTCGAAGGCGCGGCAGATGCGGTCCTTCAGCTGCGGTCCGATCTCCTCCGGGTTCTCCAGGTACTGCTTCGTGAAATCCGGGCCGATGGCGACCGGCGACATCGCGGAGATCGGGATGTCGAGGTTGAAGAGGCCGTCGATGAGCAGCGTGTCCTCGTCGACCTGGTCGTCGCCGGACTGCACGATGCGCTGGGCGATCGGCTTGATGTAGCCGACGTGCATGCCCATCGTCTGGAGCGCGGCGGTGAGCCCGAGGCAGGTGGTCGTCTTGCCGTCGTTCATCCGCGTCGCCGCCACGAAGATGCGGCGCGTGTCGTGGTTCATCGGACTCAGGAGGAGTCCGGGCACGTTGTCCGCGAAGCGCCGCTTCATCGCCATCGTCGTCAGGCGGCGGGGCCGTCCTTGAGGGTCGGGTAGAGGTAGGACTTGTCGACCGCCTGGGCGGCCACGATGACCGCCGTGCCGAAGATGTCGTGCGCCGAGGCGCCGCGGGAGATCTCGGCGGCGGGGCGCTCCAGACCGGTGAGGATCTGGCCGTAGGCCGGGATGTCGGCGATGTGCTGGGCCATCTTGGAGGCGATGTTGCCCGCGTTGAGGTCGGGGAAGATCAGCACGCTGGCCTTGCCCGCGACGGTGCCGGTGACTTCCTTCGCCTCGGCGGCGAAGGGGTTGAGGGCGGCGTCGGCCTGCATTTCGCCGTCGATCTCGCAGGCGATGCGCAGCTCGCGGGCCTTGCGGCGGGCGAGCTCGGTGGCGGACTGGACGCGCTGCACGGAGCTCAGGCGCGGGTTCGCGGCGTGCGTCGAGTAGGCCAGCATCGCGACCTTCGGCACGGTGTTGGTCAGGTGGCCCGCGAGGCCGGCGGTCGTGATGGCGATGTCGGCGAGCTGCTCGGCCGTGGGTTCCGGGATGACGCCGCAATCCGCGAGGAAGAGCACGCCGTCGACGCCGAACTTGGCCTCCTCGGACTCGAGGATCTGCATCGAGGAGACGGTCTCGACGCCGGCTTGGCGCGGCATCGTCTGGAGGATCGTGCGGAGCCCGGAGGCGGCGTGGGTCGTGGCGCCGGAGATGAGCGCGTCCGCGCCCGCGGTCGCGACCATCATGCACGCGAAGTAGTTCGGGTTGAGGGCGAGCGCCGCCGGGTCGCCCTGGAGGTTGGTGTTCCCGTAGCGCTGGATCGAGGCCAGCTTGTCGGCGTAGGATTTGAGCTCGTCGCTGCGCTCCGGCTCGAGGATGCGGATGTCGTCGAGCTTCACGTTGAGCCGGGCGGCGGTGACCTTGATGCGCTGGCGATCCCCGATGAGGATGGGGATGCCGAGCTTCTTGTTGGCGAACTGGCGGGCCGCCTGGATGATGCGCGGGTCGGCCCCTTCGGGGAAGACGACTCGCTTCGGGTGGTTCTGGAGGCGGGCGGAGAGGCGGGAAATCAGGGACATGGGTAGGGCGGGGAGGCGGGCGCGGGGATGCGACCGGCCTCGTCCATGATTAGGGCAGGTTTGCCGACGAGGGCGAGGCAGAAGGGGGTCCAAATCCCCTCGTAACCGGGCTTTTACTTGGCCGGATCGGCGGCGTAATGGAAGGCCGGGAAGGCCTTCAAGGCCTGCTTGGTCTCGTCGGCGATCGGGTAGCCCAGCTGGGCGAAGAAGCCGGAGACGTCGACCTTGGCCGCCTGGCCATAACGGACCACGAAACTGTTCTGCTTGGCGGCGACATCGCCCTTGGCGGGCGTCTGCGCGTAGGAGCGCAGGGTCGCGCGCAGGGGTTCCCAGCCGTGGGCCTGCACCAGGACCATGAACGGGGCGAGCTGCTCGAACGCGCCGAGGTTCGGCGGGTTGGCGAGGCGCTTGGCCATGTTGTCGTTCAGGTCCTTGATCGAGCCGTGGCCGCTGCCGCGAGGCAGGCCGACCAGTTTCTCCATGCAGTAAAGCGAGAAGAAGTTGCAGGTGACCTCGGTCTGGCCGGGGAAAGTCCAGTCGTGCGCTGGTGGTTGTGGCCGAGCTCATGGAAGAAGCCCCAGTCGCCCTTGGTCGAGAGCTTGGCGAGGTCGACCATCGAGGCCTCGCTCGGGTTGATGAAGCACATGAACGGGTAGCCGGAATGCATGAAGCCGGCCGAGATCTGGATATCGGGCACGACGCGTTCCGGGGCCAGGCGTTCGAGCGCGACCAGGTCGTCCTCGAGTTCCAGGGCCTTGTCCCACCATTCGGTGAGCGGCTTGGGGTCGGCGATTTTCTCCGCGGTCGCGCGACGGACGTGCAGGATGGCGTGCTTCGCCACGAAGGTGACCCACGGGGCCGGGCTGGTGGCGAGGGATTGCTTCCAGGTTTCGGCGGTGTCCTTGCCGAGCACGAAGGTCGGCATGGCGACGGCGTTGCCGAACACCAGCGCGGCGGGACCGGGCGCGGGGGCGCGTTTCCCGGTCGCGGGAGGGGCGGCCTTGCGGGCGGCGGCGTTCCGGACCTGGATGAAGAGCTGGCCGCCGAAGGCGTTGGCCACCTGGTTGTCCCCGGGCTGCAGGTCGAAGGAGCGGCTGATGACCGGGAAGCGCTGCCACTTGTCGAGCTTGAGCAGGCTGTCGCGGTGGCAGCCGATGATCACGCGGAGCATACGGCCTTCCGGCAGGACCGGCACCTTGACGGTGACGATCTCGCCGGGTGCGGCGTAGAGGCCGGTTTCCTGCCAGGCGTCGGGACCGGTGGCGAGGTTCGGCGCGTTGTGCGCGGCGGTGTCCCAGCGGGTCACCAGGTTGGGGTCGAAGGAGACGGAGCGGCTGACGCGGGCCTTGCTTTCCACCGCGCCCGGGAAGTCCTTGGCGGCGGGGTGGGCGACGACCTGGGCGGGCGGGGTCGACATGTAGGCGAGGATCGCCTGATGGAATTCCGGACGCTCGGCCAAGGCGGGCTGGACGAACGGCGCCCGCGGACGCGGGATGATCTCCTCCGGCTTGGGGGCGGCGACGGCCAGGGCGGCGAAGGCGAGCAGGGTGCAGGTGCGAAGCATGGGGATGGTCCGATAGAACCCCCGCCGAACCTCCTTGAAAGCGTAAAGACGCTATTGAGCGAAACCCGCCTTTATCAGAACACCACCGTCTTGTTGTTCCCCGCCAGGAGCACGCGGTCCTCGACCACGGCGCGTAGGCCGCGGGCCAGCACGACTTTCTCGATGTCCTTGCCGAGCTGCACCATGTCCTCCGGCGTGTCCGAGTGGTCCACGCGGATCACGTCCTGCTCGACGATTGGGCCTTCGTCCAGCTCCGGGGTGACGAAGTGGCAGGTCGCGCCGATGAGCTTCACGCCGCGGCGATGGGCCTGGTGGTAGGGCTTGGCGCCGGCGAACGACGGCAGGAACGAGTGGTGGATGTTGAGGATCTTGCCGGCGAAATCACGGCACAGCTGCTCGTCGAGCACCTGCATGTAGCGCGCCAGCACGATGAGGTCGGCCTGCTCGGCGCGGAAGATCGCCTCCATCTTCCGGTAGGCGGCCGCCTTGTTCTCGGGGGTGACCGGGATGTGGTGGAACGGGATGCCGTGCGCCTCGACGACCTTGCGGTGCGCTTCGTGGTTCGAGATCACGCACGGCACGACGAAGCGGAAATCCTGGGAGACCTGCCGGGCCAGCAGGTCGTAGAGGCAATGCTCCTGCTTCGAGCAGAGGATGACCACGCGGCGGGGGCGGTCGGAGTCGGAGAGCGTCCACGCCATGCCGAAACGCTCGGCGACCGGGCGGAAGCGCTCGCCGAACTCGGCCGGGGGGAAGTCCAGCGAGTCCGCGCGGATCTCGACCCGCATGAAGAAACGGCTCAGCTCCGGCTCCGTGTGCTGGCTGGCCTCGGTGATGGAGCCATGATGGCGGGCGACGAAGCCGGCGACCTCGGCGACGATGCCGGTGGTGTCGGGGCAGGAGAAACTCAGGGTCAGGCGGCGGGACATGGGCGAAGGGGAAGGGGGCTGGTCACTGGTTGTTGCCGGCGTTGTTGTCGCCCTGCTTCTCCTCGGCGCCGGCCATGGCCTCGTTCTTCGAGCCGAACAGCGGTCCCTTGCTCTTCTTGGCGCCGGGCTTGGCGGGCGGGAAGTTCGCGGGCATCCACGGTTTGAGCACGCCCAGGGAGGTCTTCATGGAGTCGGTGTACGGCCAGTTGAAGTTGGCGAAGTAAGGCCCGAGGTTATGGCCGACCTCCTTGGACCAGGTCCGCACGAAGATGTCCTTCTTGCGTTCGTCGGAGTCCGACTTGGCCAGGGCGCCGAGGGATTCCTTGAGCTTCTTCTCCTCCTTGGCGATCTCGGCCATGCGCGCCTCGGCGGCGACCTTGTCCTCATCCTTCTTCTCCTTGAGCGCGGCCTTGATTTTGCGTTCGAGCTCGTGTTTCTCCTTGTCGAGCAGTTCCTGCTGCTTCTCGACCTCGCGCCCGGCGAGACCGAGGTTCTTCTTGACCAGACCGTCGGCCTTGTGGACGTCGCGGCGGTCGGACAGCGTCTCGAACGTGTCGCGCAGGCTCTTCCAGCCGAACTGCTTCACGGGGTGGTAGTATTGCGAGAGCAGGTGGAAGGCCGAGGCCGAGTTGGCCTTGGGATCGAGGGCCATCTCCGCCGCCATGATCGCCATGTCCTCGCCGTGGCCGTCGCCGAGCTTCTTGCCCGAGATCTTCTCCATGCAGTAGAGGGAGAAGAGGTTGTTGGTGACCTCGGTGTAGCCGGAGTAGGTCCAGAGGCTCGACTGGTGGTTGTGGCCCAGCTCGTGGTAGAAGCCCCAGTTGCCCTCCGTCTTCAGTTTCTTGACGTTCACCGAGTCCTTGGCGCTGTCGAGGTAGCACTTGATCGGGTAGCCGGAGTGCATCCAGCCGATCGAGATCTCGGCGTCGGAGACCACGCGTTCGGCCGAACGGCGGACGCCCCAGGCGGCCAGCCAATCGCAAGCGTCGACCGTCTCCATCCACGTCGTCATCAGTTCCTGGGCCTCGGCGAAGGGGAGTTCGCGGATATGTTTGGACGGGACGGAAACGACCATGTGGTCGCTCACCATCTCGGCCCACGGCGCGGGCGCTAGGCGGCGGTTCTCCCATTCTGCCCGGGTGGTCTTGCCGAGGATGAAGATCGGGGCCTCGACGGCGCCGACGATCTCGACGCGGATCTGGTCGCGGGACTTGGCGTTCTTCTCGCCGCCGGGGACGTCGATGTAGATCGGGCCGCCGAAGGGGTTGGCCAGTTCGACCGTGCGCTTGTTGAGGGCGACGGAGTTGCAGATGACCGGGAAGCGGTGCCAGCTCTCGCGCTTCGTCGCGCCGACGATGTCGTCCGTGTGGCAACCGATGCGGGCGACCAGCCCGAGGTCGGCGTCGCCCGAGGAGATGCGGAAAGTGATGCGTTCGCCCGGGGCCGCGTAGGTGCCGGTCGAATGCCAGCGCGAGCGGTTGATCGGCAGGTTGACCGCGGTGATGACGCGGTCGGCGGGTTCCTGCACCGCGCCCGGGAACTTCTCGGCGTCCGGGTGCGGGACGCAACGGTCCGGGTCGAGGTTCGCCCAGTACTCGTCGACGGTCTTGCGGATCTTGGCTCGCAGGCCGCTGTCGCCGGACGGGACGGCCAACGGGGCTTCCGGGGAGGCGCGCAACTCGTGGGCGGCCTTGGCTTCCTTGCCCAGGCGAGCGGGGTCGCCGACATGCGCCTTCACGAGGCGGGTCGAGACGGTCTTGTAGAAGCGGTTGTATTTGAGCTCCTCCTCCTTGACCACCGGGGCCGGCTTCATGGGTTTGGGCGGCTCGTTCATGACCACCGGGGGCGGCGGCGGGGGAGGGGGGGGCGTCTGGTCGACGACCACCTTGGTCTCTTCCTTGACGACGACCTTAGGCGCCTCGGGCGGAGGCGTCACCGCCACGGGTTCGGGGGCGCGGAGGTCCTGCAGGCGCCAGTGGAGAAGGAAGCC
Source organism: Verrucomicrobiota bacterium (assembly GCA_041182045.1). Lineage (GTDB taxonomy): Bacteria > Verrucomicrobiota > Verrucomicrobiia > Opitutales > UBA953 > UBA953. The sequence continues at coordinate 696 of JBEGOO010000217.1, read as the reverse complement.
GGCCGCGACGAGGAGCACGATCAGCAGGAACCAGTAGAGCGGGCTGCTGGTGAAGCGGCCTGGCTCGGCGACCGGGGTCGACGAGCGGCGGGGGCGTTGGGGCTCGATAGCCATCGGAGGCCTGTTTTGCCCCCAAGGTCGGACGGGGTCAATCCATGCCTGCGGGATTGACCACCCCGCCTTGGTTCCTACGGTGGCCCCTTACCTTTTCCGCAGATGGCCAAGACATTGTTCCAGAAAGTTTGGGAAGCACACACCGTGCGTAAGCTGCCTAACGGGCAGACCCAGCTGTTCATCGGCACGCACCTCATCCATGAGGTGACGAGCCCCCAGGCCTTCGGCATGCTCCGGGACCTGGGTCTCAAGGTGAAGTATCCCCAGCGGACCTTCGCCACGGTCGACCACATCGTCCCGACGAACGAGCTCAAGGAGCCTTACTCCGACCCGATCGCCCAGGAGATGATCGAGGCGCTCCGTAAGAACACGAAGGATTTCGGCATCCGCTTCTTCGATACGAACACCGGTACCCAGGGCATCGTCCACACGGTCGGTCCGGAGCAGGGCATCACCCAGCCCGGCACCACCATCGCCTGCGGCGACTCCCACACTTCGACCCACGGAGCCTTCGGGGCCATCGCCTTCGGGATCGGCACCTCCCAGGTCCGCGACGTCCTCGCCACCCAGACCCTGGCCCTC
>JBEGOO010000216.1:0-6985 GCA_041182045.1 Verrucomicrobiota bacterium | reverse complement strand
CTGCGCGGCGATCCGATCCTAGGCTCCGACGCGCGCCTCCGCTTCCAGCCCACGCGCTTCAACGACCAAGGGCTCGCCCTCGATCCGATGGGCCTGGCCTGCACCGACATCGCCTGCCCGCACTGCCGCCGTCAGCTGCCGCCCGGCTACCTCGAGCGTCCGCACCGCATCATCTCGCTCATCGGCGCTCCGAGCGCCGGCAAATCCTACTACCTCGCCGTGCTCACGCGCGTGCTTCAGGACCGCCTGCCCGAGGACTTCTCGCTGGCGTTCAAGGACGGCGACCCCAGCGGCAACATGCTGCTGAACCAGATGCGCAACACGCTCTTCTCGGCCGCCACGCCCGAAGACGCGCTGCTCGGCAAGACCGCCCTCGAGGGCGCGACGTACGAGAAGCTCCCGCGCCTCGGCCGCATGGTCTCCCTGCCCCGCCCGTTCATCTACTCGATCAGCCGCCCCGGCCAGCAGCGTCAGGAGACCTCGGTCATCCTGTATGACAACGCCGGCGAACACTTCGAACCCGGCATCGACATCCACGACTCGCCCGGCGCGATGCACGTCGCGACCTCGAGCGGACTGATCTTCCTCTTCGACCCCACCGCCAACGCCCGCTTCAAGGCGAAGCTCGTCGGCGTCGACGACCCGCAGCTGTCGCTCAAGGGCCGCATCGACCAGCAGGACAGCATCCTCGCCGAGATGGAGACGCGCATGAAGCGCGTGCTCGGCCTCGCGCAGGACGACCGCATCAAGACCCCGCTCGCCTTCGTCGTCGGCAAGTCCGACACCTGGGAGAAGCTGCTGAGCTCGCCGCTCGAGTCCGTGGTCAAGGCCGGCGTGCTCGACGTGGCCGCGGTGCGCCGCAACTCCGACCGCGTGCGCGAAGTCCTCTCGGTGCTGTGCCCCGGCCTCGTCGCCTCCGCCGAATCGCTGGCCGAGCAGATCTGCTACTTCGCCGCCACCTCGTTCGGCCACACGCCCGTGATGATCCAGGCCGGCCTCAACAAGGGCCGCATCGCCCCCGATCCGCAGCGCCTCGCGCCGGCGCACGTCGAGGAACCTCTCTACTGGCTGATGCACCTCGCCTCCCCCGCGCTGTTCCCCGCCGCCGAATCCCCCGCCCGCTGATGCCTCTCCAACTTATCTTCACGTCGGCGCCGCAGGGACTCACGCCCGGCCGCAGCGGCTATTGCACCGTCGCGCGCCACCGCGCCATCCCCGACCGCCTCACGCAGCTGCTCGAAGCCGTCGGCACGCCGCACGAACGCCCCGAAGGCGAGACGTTCACCTTCCGCATGCTCGAGGCCGGCGGCCGCAGCTGGTGCGTGCTGTCCCGCTTCGTCGCCCGCGGCCTCGATTACACCCAGCGCGACAACCGCCTCGCGCACCACCTCGTCTTCACGTTGGAAGAAGCGGCCGTGCTGCCTCCGCCCGCCGCGATCGCCGGACGCTGGAAAGGCTGGCGCAACGAATGGACCGGCGCGCCCACCTGGCTCGAAGGCGAAGAGCGCCCGTTGCAGCTGGAGAACCAGACGCCGCTCACGCCAGCGGTGACCTGGCGCGAAGAAACCGGTACGGGCGCCAAGGCGGCCTGGCTGGTCAACGCCTCCGGTCCCGCCGCCGTCGGCCTCCTCAATCCGCCCGAGACGCTCCGCCTCCTGCGCCTGCTCGCCGAAGCCTCCGCGCTCCTCGGCAAGTCCGCCTGGGCCGCCACCTTCACGACCGACGCCACCACCACCGGCACCGACGGATTCCTCTGGGCCGCGCACGCCTCATCCGCGCCCGCGACGATCGACTTCGCCACGGCGAAATCCCTGCCCGCCCCGGCGGGCGACATCGCCCGTCAGGCCGCCGCCGGCATCGCCACCCCGAAGGCCGCGCCCGGCCCGGCCCAGCGACGCGCCCCGGCTGCGACCGCTCCGGCCGGCAGCAACGCGACCGCCTGGATCATCGGCGGCGTGCTCCTCGTCGCCATCGGCGGCGCGGCGTTCTTCGTCTTCAACCGCGGCGCCGAACCGACGCCGGCCCCGGTGGTCGTCGAGGTCAAGGCCCAGCCCACGACCGCCGACACGGCCAAGACGGATGAGATCCTGAAGACCAACCGCGCGCTGACCGAGGTGCAGAGCCTCATCGAGAACGACGACATCTTCGAAGCCGCCAAACGCTGGGCCGAAAGCAGCGCGCTGTCGCCGACCTTCGCCCGCAACTACCGCGAACAGATCCTGCCCCGCATCCTCCGCGGCTTCTCCGCGAGCGTCACCAAGCAGCTGCTGGCCCGACTCGAGCGTCCGGGCATCCTGAACGACCCGAAGACGATCCAGGACGTGATCAACGAGACGAAGGAAGCCCTCCGTCTCGGCGCCGAACTGAAGGTGCCGCAGGACGAAGCGTGGAAGCGCCTGCAAGGCGTCCTCGTCCGCGCCGAAGCGCTCACGGCCATCGAAGTCCGGCCGACCATGCTGATCCCGGGCGAATGGCGTACGGCCGAGTCCGGCCCCAACTCTCCCTCGCAGGCCGACTTCCCGCTGTCGCGCGCGGCCGTCGACGCCATCACGAAGTTCGTGGAAGCCTCCGGCGCCACGACCCGCAGTTCCGTGCAGATCCGCATCCGCCTGCTCCCGCTCACCTCGCCCCACCTCCGCGACGACCGCGCGCGCTACCTCAACGCCGAGATCCGTCGCAGCCCGCAGGTCACGTGGATCGAGTCGACGCCCGAACCCGGCAAGCTGCCGGCGATCGGCATCGGTCTCGGCGCCCGCAGCAACGTCGTCTCGCTCAACTTCCCGACGGGCGAAGGCGCGCAGGCCGGCGCCAATCGGCTCATCGAGGTCGTCCTCCCCAAGGGCGAGCGCCAGTGCTTCGCCCTCCTCGGCGACCTGAAAGCCTTCCAGCCGCTGAACCTCGGACCGGACGCCCTCCTCCTCGATACCGACACCGGCGTGATCCGTCCCGCCCCGTGGGCCGAAAGCGCGGTCAACGCGTTCATCTGGGTCAACGGCTCCGTCGGCCTCTACCCTGAAGGTCACGAGTTCCCGGACCGCGACCTGCCCTCGATCCGCGCCACCCGCTCGGTCCTCGAGACCGATATCATCCGACTCGAGAACAAGCAGGGCCCGGGCACGCCGCCCTACGAGCTCGTCGCGAAGCGCCGCCAGCTCTTCAAGGACGGCAAGTTCCTCCAGGCCGGCGCCCCATGGACCATCCAGGCCGTCGACGCCAACGGCGCGGCCGGCCCGCGCCTCCTGGAGTTCCGCTAACCCATGCAGGTCGAACGCCTCATCGCCCGCATCCGCGGCCAGCTCGAGCTCGGCACCCCCGACCTCGAAGCCCGCTCGCTCGCCGGCGAATACGCGGCGCTCTGCCAGCGCGCCCGCGAACGCCTCGAACAGTGCGCGACGCTGGTCCGCAGCGGCAATGAGCACGCGGCCTTCCAGGCGGCCGAATCCGACCCCGACCTCCTCGGCCTCTGCGCCTTGCTGAGCTTCGCGGAATCCGACCGCTGGCACGCGCTCTGCCGCGAACGCGGCCTGCCCGCGGGCTTCCCGCTCGACGGCCAGCACGTGCTCGCCGTGGAAAGCCTCTACGGCCGCGAGATCGGCGAAAGCCACCCGCTCTACCGCGACTACCGTGACGCGATCCGTCGCCGCGAAGAAGACCGCGCCCTCTCGGTGTTGCGCTCCATCGTCCGCATCAATCCGGAGGACCCCAACGCCCGCTCCGAACTCGCCCGCCTGTCGGCCAAGTTCCTCCGCGAATCGCTCGGCAAGGTCGGTACGCTCTTCGCCGAAGGCCGCGCCGAGGAAGCCGTCGAGCTCATGAACCGGATGGAGCGCTTCGGGGCCAACGACCTCGCCGGCGACCCCCGCTGGGACGACATGCTCGCCCGCCGCGTCGCCTGGCTCCGCTCCAAGGCGGCCGAACAGGTCACCGGCCTCGTGGCCGAAGCGACCGAAGCCCGCGCCGGCGGCCATTGGGAAGCCTGCGCCCAGGCCCTCGGCCGCGTCCGCGCGCTCGAACGCGACCACCAGCTCACCTTGGGCGCGCTCGCCGAGGAGGTCGCCGCGCTCGAAGCCTGGGCCGGCGAACTCGCCGCCGCCGCCGAAGCCGAAGCGACGCAACGTGCCGCCCTCGAAAGCCTCGCCGACGAATGGACGCTGCTCCAGCAGGACGCCTCCCGCGGTTCGTCGCCGGCCATCCTCATCGTCCGCCTCACGGCCTGGATCGAGCGCGCGACCCCGCAGGCCGAACGCCTGCCGGAAGGCGTGCTCCGCGAAGCCCGCGCGCTCCGCCAGAACACGCGCACGCGCCTGACGCGCCGCTACCTCACCCTCACCGCCTCCTGGGTCGCGGGCCTGCTCTTCGTGATCGGCGGCGTCGTCTACTGGAACGTGCTCAAGACGCAGGAAGAGGAATCGATGGACCGCTTCTCCGAAGCGACCCGCCTCATCGAGCTTTACGACCATGCGGCCGCCGTCGTCGCGCTCGACGAATTCGAACGCGGCGGTCTCTCGGCCGCCGACCAGGCCGCGCGCAAGGCGCAGACGGTCAAGCTGCGCGCTCGCCTCGCCGCGCAATCCGCCGCCGAACAGAAGCTGCGCCTCGAGGCCCTCGCCCTCGCCGCGCGCGCCAAGCAGGGCCTGACGCTGGCCGACGTCGCCGAGAAGAGCCGTCGGGCGAACGCGTACCTCCAGGAATACCATCAGGTCGGCGCGACGCTCCAGACCCGCCTCAAGACGATCTTCGCCGACCCTGAGGCCCTCGTCTCCGCCTGCCGCCAGTTCCTCGACCGCACCCGGAACGACATCGCTCTCCAGCAGGCCGCCCTCAACAAAGCCATGGGCGACGAGAACATCGCCGACCTCAGCGCCGCCGCCGAAGCGCTCGAACGCCTCCGCGGGCTGATCCGCACGCTCGCCGACGCCGGCGACAAGGACCTCGACTCCGCCCTCGCCGCCGCGGACCGCGCCGAACTCCGCCTCGCCGGCGAACGCAAGACGCTCGCCGCCCTGCGCGGACTGGCCAAGGCCGCCGACCTCACCGGCTACCTCGCCGCGCTGGCCGACACCGCCGCCAACACGGCGGGCGAGAAGTCCGACCTCAGCGGCCGCGCCTCCTTCGTCTTCACCCGCGCCCCGGCCCTGCAGGCCCTGCCCCGCTCGGCCCTCGCCCCGCGCGTCGGCGCGATGTGGGACGCCGCCGCCGGCGCCGATCTGAAGGGCCTCTTCCAGCCCGCGACGCTGACCGACGTCGAACAACGCGCCCTGCGGAAACTCTCCGACACCTCGCCCACGGACACGCTTCGCCGCCACACGCTCAACGGCTACTCGATCCGCGGCATCAGCCCGGGCCGGACGGTGCTCATCGTCGGCGAAGTCGCCGAAGCCAAGAAGCCCATCTCCGACGGCTTCGAATTCATCCAGCGCGCCAAGGAGCTCACCCGCGACGGCGCCGTCGTCGAGAGCACCTTCAGCCGCCGCGAGTTCAACAACGGCGTCCGTTCCGGCGAAGAACTCGTCAGTCCTTCGACGATCGCCGAACTCGGCTTCATCCGCCAGGTCAGCCGTTTCCAGGACCCGAAGTCCGGCCAGCTGCTCGAGCCGCTGATCCGCACCATGGACCGCGTCCGCCGCAGCGACTCGCCCTACCCGGAACTACGCGCCTACCAGCTCCAGGAACTCTACGCCCTCGCCACCTCGCGTCCCGACGCCTGGGGCCTGCTGTTCTCGCCCTCGGCGCAACGCGACGCCGAGCAGCTGCGCCGCATCACGCAGAACGCCCTCCGCCCTTACGACTTCCTGTTCAAGGACAAGTGGACCGACATCCAGACCGAGCTGCGCGCCTTCCTGACCCCTCCCGGCGGCGCCGGCTACGCCGAAGAAGCGCGCTTCTGGCGCGCCACCTTCGCCCATCTCCGCAACCGCAAGCTGATCTTCGCGGGCATGGTCGGCCGCGACGGCCGCCCCGCCTTGCGGGAGACGATCAAGGGCAGCGCGCTCTACGGCCTCGACAACGAAGGCAAGGCCACGGTGCTCTACCGCGTCGGCGACGACGGCGAACTCAAGCGCGTCGCCGAAGCCGCGCCCCTCACCCCGCTCCTGCGCTACCCCGGCACCGTCGCCGAAGCCGCGCAGGCCGCCGGCATCCCGAAGGGACTCATCGTCCCCGAAGGCGGCTGGGAAACCCTCCTGCAAGGCCGGGATCTCTGAACGATGTCACGCCCCACCCATTTCCGTCTCCGCTGGAAAGGCGCCGTCACCGGTCCCTTCCCGCTCCAGCGCGTGAGCGACATGCTGCGCGCCGGCGAGATCAGCCTCCTGCACAACATCGAGGTCGATGGTTCCTGGATGACCGTGCGCGACTACTTCCGCGCGATCGGCCTGACCCGCGCGCCGACGGCGACGACCAACGAGTCCGCGAGCTTCGGGACCGACACGCCGCCGCCTCCGCCCGGCGCCGCGCTCGACCTCAGCCAGCCGCTCTCGCCGGAGACCGCGCGCCACGCGGCGGGCGAATCGCTCGAACGCTCGGTGCGCGAAGGCTACCTCTGGTGCGGCTCGACGTTCCTGCTGCCGCCGCTCTTCGCCCTGCTCGTCTACGCGCTTAACCTCCTGGCTCCGGGCGCCCTGTCCAAGACGATGCTGCTCATCCTGCTCGCCTTCACGACCGTACCGGCCGCCCTGCTGCCCATCTGGTTCGTCCGCCGGATCGGCCTGACCCTCGAACACGAGGGTCTTTCGGAAATCCGCCAGACGCAGACAAATCTCGCGATCATCCTCGGTTTCCTGAGCCTGGCCCTCTGGATGCTGTGCTTCTTCGTGCTGATTCCCAGCCACCCCTGAGCCTCAATCGGCTTGACGAGCCCGAGGGGCTTGGCTGGACTGACCGAACTCGGTTTTCGGTAGTGTAGCTCAGTTGGTTAGAGCGAGGGACTCATAAGCCCTAGGTCGGCAGTTCGATCCTGCCCACTACCACCACCGGGTGATGACTT
>JBEGOO010000215.1:0-7649 GCA_041182045.1 Verrucomicrobiota bacterium | reverse complement strand
TGAACATCGGCCACACCATCGTGGCCCGCGCGCTCCTCACCGGCGCGCGCGCCGCGGTCGCGGAGATGAAGGCCCACCTCCGGGGACCCGCATGAACCTGGCCGGCGGCAACGTCGTGGGCGTCGGCGTCGACCTGACCGAGGTCGCGCGCATCCGCTCCGCGCACGCCCGCCACGGCGCGGCGTTCCTCGACAAGGTCTTCACCCCGGCGGAGCAGGCGCTCTGTCTGGCCCAGGCCGACCCCTACCCCTCCCTCGCCGCGCGCTTCGCCGCGAAGGAGGCGGCGAGCAAGGCCTTCGGGACCGGCCTCGGCGCCGAGCTCGGCCTCACGAGCGTCGGCATCCTGCGCGGCCCCGACGGGGAGCCGGTGGTCGAGCTCGACGACCGCGCCCGCGCCTTGCTCGCGAAGCGGGACGCGACGCGCCTGCTGGTCTCGCTCACCCACACCGACGAGTTGGCCCAGGCCTTCGCCGTGCTCGTCCGCTGAGATGGAACCCTCCGCCCGCCTGCCGGTCCTGTCGTGCGCCGAGGCCGCCGCCGCCGAGGCCGCCTGGATCGCCGGCGACGCGCGCCGTTCCTTCGACCTGATGATCCTCGCGGCCGCCCAGCTCGCGGTCCGCTGCGCGGGGTCGCTCCGTCGCCCGGCCCGCCGCGTGCTGGTGCTGGCGGGGAAAGGCAACAACGGGGCGGATGCGATCCTCGCGGCGAGCGTCTTCGCCGACGCGGGCGCGGAGGTGACCGTCGTGTTCGCGCAAGGCGCGCCCAAGGCCGGCCAACCGGCCACGGTCTGGAAGCGTTGCGGGCGGGCGATGCGCGTGGCGCCGGCGACGGCGTTGCCGCGGCTCGCGCGCCGGCCCTTCTGCCTGATCCTCGACGGCGTGCTCGGGCAAGGCTTCCGCGGCGAGCTCCCCGCCGGCCTCGCCGGCTTCCTGCGCGCCACCGACGCGCTCGAGGGACTGCGCGTGGCGGTGGACCTGCCGAGCGGCCTGGGCGATGAGGCCACCGGCCCCGCCTTCCACGCCGACGTCACGTTCTCGCTCGGTTGCCTGAAGCGTCCGCTCCTCGCCCCGCGGGCGCGCCGCTTCGTCGGCCGGCTCCGCGTGCTCGACCTCGGGCTCCCATTCGCGCCGACCGCGGAGTCGTGCGCGACCGAGGCCGCCCTGGCGCCGTTGCGCCGACCGCGCGCGGCCGACACCGAGAAGCGCCGGCAAGGTCGCCTGCTCATCGTCGGCGGCTCGGACGACTTCCCGGGCGCGGTGCTGATGAACACCTTGGCCGCGCTCCGCGCCGGCGCCGGCCTGGTCACGACGGCGCTGCCCCGGACGCTCGTGCCGCGCGCGGCCCCGGCCATCCCGGAGGCGATGTGGCGCGGGCTCGCGACCGACCGCCGCGGGGCGCTGGCCACCGCGGCGTTCGCCAAGCTGCGCCCGGCGCTCGCGAACAAGGACGCGCTGCTCGCCGGTTCCGGCATGGGCCCGGACGCCGGACCTTTCCTGCGCCGGCTCGTCCGCGCCTACGCGGGGCCGCTCGTCCTCGACGCCGATGCGCTGCGCCCGGACATCGTCGCCGCGGCGCGGCGGCCCGACCCGCTGGTCCTCCTCCCGCACGCCGGCGAATTCAAGCGACTCTCCGGGCGGACGATGAGTCCGGCGAACGGCCGGGCCTACGCGCGCGCCCAGGACGCGATCGTCGTGCTGAAGGGGCCGGTGACCTGCGTCACCGACGGTCGCCGGACGGTGCACCTGCCGTTCGGCGGACCGGTGCTCGCCCGCGGCGGCTCGGGCGATCTCCTCGCCGGCATCGTCGCCGCGGTGCTGGCCCGCCGGGCGGCGCTCGGCCTCGACGCGTTCGACGCGGTGGTGATGGCCGCCGTGTGGCATGGGCGCGCCGCCGACCTCCTGGGGGAATCCTCCGGGGAGGAGGCGGTGCGGACCACCGATGTGCTGGCTGGGTTATCGGCGGCCTTGCGGGACTGACGGGACGGGCAGGATGACGGGATGTTCCCGCTCCCGACCGACCCGCTCGCGCAACGTGTCCTGCTGAACGCCCTGCCCGGGGTCGGCCCCGCGACGTTGCGCCGGCTCCGCGATGGGTTCGGCGGGGATCTCGGAGCCGCGCTGCGCGCGAAGCCGACGGAACTCGCGCGCCTCAAGGGCGTGGGCGCGAAGGTGGCCGCGACGATCGCCGCGCGGGATTTCGACTGGGTCGCCGAACTGGCCCGCGTCGAGGCGTTGGGCTTCCGCGTCGTGGGCGAACCGTCGCCGGATTGGCCGATCGCCTTCGCGGCGCTGTGGGATCCGCCGATCGCGCTCTACGCGGAGGGAGCCGCGCTCCCGGGGGAACGCGCCGTGGCCATCATCGGCTCGCGGCATTGCACGCCCTACGGCGCCACGCTCGCCCGCCGGCTGGCGCGCGAGCTGGCGACGGCCGGCTGGTGGATCGTCAGCGGCCTCGCCCGCGGCATCGACACGGCGGCGCACGAGGGGGCGCTCGACGCCGGCGGCCGGACGGTGGCGGTGCTCGGCCACGGGCTCGACCTGACCTACCCGCCCGAGGGGCGGGCCTTGCGGGCGCGGATGCGCGAACGGGGCGGTGTGCTCAGCGAGTTCCCGCTCGGCCGGCCCGCCGATCGCCAGAGCTTCCCGCAACGCAACCGCCTGGTCGCCGCGCTGGCGCGGGCCGTGGTGGTCGTGGAGACCGATGTCGACGGCGGCAGCCTGATCACCGCGCGCTTCGCCGGCGACCTCGGCAAGACGCTCTGCGCGGTGCCGGGCCGCGTCGACAGCCCGGCCAGTCGCGGCTGCCACGCCCTGATCCGCGACGGGGCGACGCTGGTGTCCTCGACCGACGAGATCCTCCGCGAGCTCGGCGAGGCCCGCGGGGAACCCAGCCTGCCCTTGCCCATCGCGGCGGCCCCAGCGCCGGAGCATGCGCGCTGGCTGCGCCCCTTCGCGGGCGGCACGGCGCACGACGCGGAAAGCCTGGCCGAGGCGGCTCATTGCGCGCCGGCGGAGGCCGCGGCGATGCTCACGCTCCTGGAGATCCGCGGGTTGCTCCTGCGCCGACCCGACGGGCGGCACGAGCAAGGCTGATCACCGGTGCGGGACGTTGCCCGCGGCGGGCGCCATGCGCGTCGCCAGCGGCTGGCCGCTTAGCCAATCCAGCACGGCCTTGGGCTTCGCGAGCACGTCGCGTCCCGCGGACCACCAGGCGCGCCAACCGCTCCCGAAGTCGGCCGCGTAGGCGGAGGCCGACAACCCGAGCCGATCGGCGATCCAGAGCGCGCGGACATCATGCCAACCTTGCGAGACGAAGACGACGTGGGCGCCGGGGAACGCCGCCTGCGCGCGGACCGCGGAATCGAGCGTCCGCCAGCCATACGGGTCCTCGACGATCGGCGTGCGCACGCCGGCCTCGACGAGATGCCTGGCCATGTAGACCGCCTGCTCGGGCGTGCCCGAGGTCACGACCACCCGGACCTTGCCACCGGCGCAAAGCCGGGCCGCCGCCTCGATCCGCGCGCGGTAGGTCACCGAAGGCGTGCGCTGATCCATCAGGAACTCATTCGTGCCGAGCAAGACCAGCACGCTGCCGGCCGGGGCGTCGGTCGGGGTTTGATGAAAACGCCCCCAACCCGCGGACCAGACCCAACCATTGGCAAGAAGCCCGAAGGCCATGACGCCCGCCAGGAGCCAACCCACCCCTTTTAGCAGTTTTTTGGGCATTTTTAGGTTTTAATGCACCCTTGGCCGATGGCAAGGGAGGGATAGGTCCCGATTATTGCCTAAAAATAGGCACGCTTAGGTTGCCGTCCGCCTGTTAGTGCTCATTTTCCGAGGAGCACTAAGTCTGGCACGAAATCTGCCTACTTTTACTCAACATGAGCCTCCCTTCCGCTCCGCCGGCCGCCAAAGTCCTCGTCATCGACGACGACAAGGACCTCCGCTACTCGCTGCGCCGGGCCCTCGCCGGGCAAGGTCATCAGGTGATCGAGGCCGACAGCGGCGAGACCGGCGTGAGCCTCGCCAAGCGCGAGCAGCCCGACGTCATCCTCCTCGACAACCGCATGGGCGGCATGACCGGCATCGAGACCTTGCAGATGCTGCGCGGCGCCCAGCCGCAGGCGATGGTCATCCTGATGACGGCCTTCGGCACGACGCAGACCGCCATCGAGGCGATGAAGTTCGGCGCGTACGACTACGTGATGAAGCCGTTCGACCAGGCCAAGCTCATCGCCCTGGTCGACAAGGCGCTCGGCGCCCACCGCGACCTCGCGAACGCGGGCAAGGCCGGCCGCTCCCTCGTCAACCCCGCCGACTACAAGGAAGGCATCGTCGGCAGTTCGGAACCAATGCAGGAAGTCCTGAAGTCGATCGGCCAGGTCGCCGCCAGCGACGCCACCGTGCTGATCACCGGCGAGAGCGGTACCGGCAAGGAACTGGTCGCGCGCTGCATCCACCAGCACTCCCTGCGCGCCAAGGGCCCGTTCGTCGCGGTCAACTGCGCGGCCATCCCCGAGAACCTCATCGAGTCCGAGCTCTTCGGCCACGAGAAAGGCGCCTTCACCGGCGCGGCGAACCTGAAGCCGGGCAAGTTCGAGCTCTGCGACGGCGGCACCATCTTCCTCGACGAGATCGGCGACATGTCGCTCCCCACGCAGACGAAGGTGCTGCGCGCCATCCAGGAAGGCGAGATCCAGCGCGTCGGCGGCACGACGACGCTGAAGGTCAGCGTCCGCCTCGTCGCCGCGACGAACAAGGACCTCGAGGCGATGGTCGCCGCGCGCCAGTTCCGCGAGGATCTCTACTACCGCCTCAACGTCTTCCGCATCCGCCTGCCCGCCCTGCGCCACCGCAAGACGGACATCCCGCTGTTGGTCGACTACATGTTGCAGCGCCAGTCGGCGGCCAAGAAGCAGCGCCCGAAGCGCCTGACCACCGAGGCCCTCGACGCGCTCCTCGCCTACGATTGGCCCGGCAACGTCCGCGAGCTCGAGAACGTCGTGCAGCGCGCCAACGTGCTCGCGAAGGGCGAGACCATCCTCGCGAAAGACCTGCCGCCGGACGTCCTCTCCCCGCGCAAGGCCGCGCCGGCCGCCGCCGCGTCCGTCGGCGCCCCCGGCCCCGTCGAACCGGCCGCCGCCGCGCCGGCCGCGGGGCTCGCCGGCGCCTACGACATCATCTACCGCCAGCACCGCCTCGACGACGGCCGCGGGATCCTCAACGCGATCGAGCTGGAGATGATCCGCCGCGCGATGGAGGAGACCCGCGGCAACCAGCTGCGCTCGGCCCTCATCCTCGGCATCAACCGCTCCACCCTCAAGAAGCGGCTGAACGAGATGCGCGAGGCGGGCATCAAGGTCTTCGGCTAAGTTAAGGCTTCCGAACCCGGCGGGAGCGGCTTTGCTGGAGGCCGTCATGATACCCCGCGCCTCCCTCCGGACCCTCGCCGCCACGGCGTGCGTCCTCCTCTCCGCCGCCGCCGGTCTCGCCGCCGACGCCATCACCCTCTTCGACGGCAAGTCGCTCGATGGCTGGAAGCCCTCGAAGAACTCGCCCGAAGGCACCTACAAGGTCGTCGACGGCGTGCTGCAGATCCGCGGCGGCCAAGGCCACCTCTACTACGTCGGCGCCGACGGCAAGGCGGAGTTCAGGAACTTCGACTTCAAGGCGAAGGTGAAGACCTACAAGGGCGCCAACTCCGGCATCTACTTCCACACCGCCTACCAGGACGCGGGCTGGCCCGCCGCCGGCTACGAGTGCCAGGTGAACGGCTCCCACGCCGACCGCAAGCGCACCGGCGGCCTCTACGCCGTGAAGGACGTCATGGACACCCCGGCCGCGCCCGACGACGTCTGGTTCGAGTACCACATCCGCGTCGAAGGGAAGCGCATCCAGATCTGGATCGACGGCAAGCAGACCGTCGACTTCACCCAGCCCGACGACTGGACCCCGCCGAAGGGCATGGCCGGCCGCAAGGTCGGCGCGGGCACCTTCGCCCTCCAGGCGCACGACCCGGGCTGCAAGGTCGACTACAAGGACATCAAGGTCGAGTTGCTGCCCTGAGCCGGCCGGCGACGACGGACGCAAGGCGGACCACCCGGTCCGCCTTTTTCATGCCCCGCGGTCAGGCGAGCGCGCGGTCCAGCGCGGCGATGAGCCTGGCGCGCAAGGGTTCGGCCGCGGCGGCCAGGCGCCGCTGCTCCTGCTCGTATTCGGCGCGACCCCCCGGCGTCTCGACGCGGATCGGCGCCAGGCCGACGGCGGAGAAATCGTAAGGGCTCGCCCGCATGTCGACCGTGCGCGCCGCGCGGGCCAGCTCCAGGGCGTCGGCCTGCAGCTCCGCCGGCACCCACGGGGCGGACTTCATCGCCCACTTGTAGAGGTCCATCGTGACGTGCACGCAGCCGGGCTGCTCGTTGGCGACGCGGTCCGCGAGCGTCGGGGCGAGCCGGTTCAGCGGCCGCGCGCCGGGCGTGAAGAAACGGAAGGCGTCGTAATGGGTGCACCGCACCGGCGACGCGCGGACGACCGCGTCGGTGCCCTCGGGCCCGAGCCGCAACGGCCAGGCGGCGTGGCGGCGTTCCGCGGCGAGCCCGTAGACCATGGCCCACTCGTGCAGCCCGAAGCAGCCATGGAACGGCGGGCGCCCGGCGATGGCGCGGGCGAGGTCCAGATGGAAACGCAGGCGGGCCCGCTGGGTCTCGTCGGGCGGGGCCACCCCGACCGTCCCGTCGGCGCGCGCGCCGAAACGGCGATCCGCGAGCAGCTCCGTCGCGTCGAGGAGCGCGACGCCCGGGCCGGGCGACCAACGCCGCACGGCGGAGAGCCGGAACGGGTAGTACGTGAAGAGGAAATCGTCGACCGGGTCGGGCACGCCGCGGGCCGCGCGTTCCCGGCGGGCCGCGACCAACGCGTCGGCCCGGGCCTCATGCGCGGCGCGGCGGGCGCGCCAGACGGGCCCCGCCCAGCGCTCCTCCGCGGGACTCTCGACCGGGGCGCTCACTCGCAGCAGCGGCGGTGGTGCGCGGCGACCTTCACGTATTTCTCCGCCCACCCCGGGAGCGCGGCCTGCTCCGCCGCGGTGAGCGGGCGCACGACCTTCGCCGGCGAGCCCATCACGAGCGAACCCGGCGGCACGCGGGTGCCCTTCGTGACCAGGGAGTTCGCGCCGACGATGCTGCGCGCGCCGATGACGGCCCCGTCGAGGATCGTCGCGTGCATGCCGATCAGGCATTCGTCCTCGATGCGGCAGGCATGAATCATCGCGAGGTGGCCGACGGTGACGCGCCGACCGACCACGGCGGGCAGCCCGTCCGCGACGTGGACCACCGCGCCATCCTGGATGTTCGTGCCGTCGCCGATCTCGATGGGGGCGATGTCGCCGCGCAGCACGGCGCAGGGCCAGACACTGGCGCTGGCGCCGACCGCGACGTTGCCGATGACGACGGCGCGCGGGTGGACATAGGCGGTCGCATGCAAGCGGGGGCCCTGGAGCAGGTTGCGGGTCAATTCCTGGGACAAAGCCTTGTCCGGGTCGGGCTCGACCCCCGAGGCGTGGAAGGGATTCATGGAGCGAGGATGGGCGGGCCAAGGGTGGACGGAAAAGAAATAACCGGCCAAAACCGCAAAAAAGGCGGTTTAACCCCC
>JBEGOO010000214.1:0-9894 GCA_041182045.1 Verrucomicrobiota bacterium | reverse complement strand
AGTCGGCGTTGGATTTGTTCGCTGCGCTGCGCGCCTGAGGCTCCAATAAGTTTGCCGTCCGTCGCCGGCTCGCGTGACATACGGCATGGACAGCGATAAGAGCCATCCCGGCTGGCGCCGTGGCTTCTGGAGCCTGATGGCGACGCAGTTCCAGACCGCCTTCAGCGATAACGCCCTGAAGAACCTGATCATCCTGCTCGTCCTCGGCAGCGCCGTGCCGGAGGAGGAACGCAACACCCACGTCGCGCTGGCCGGCGCGCTGTTCGCCGCGCCGTTCATCCTGTTCTCGATGCTCGGTGGCTGGCTGGCCGACCGTTTCAGCAAGCAGCGGGTGATGACGGCCGTGAAACTGGCCGAGGTCGGCATCATGCTCTTCGCGGCCGCCGCGCTCGCCTGGGGGCACGCCTCGCTCGAGCTCGCGGCGATCTTCCTGATGGGCTGCCACAGCGCGATCTTCGCGCCATCCAAATACGGCATCCTGCCCGAGCTCCTGCCGCACGAACGGCTTTCCTGGGGCAACGGCATCCTGGAACTGCTGACTTTCCTCGGGATCATCTTCGGTATCGCGGCTTCCGGCCTGCTCGCCGAGACGTTCGCGGGTCGCCAAGGCTATTCGGGCCTCGCGCTGGCCTTCTTGGCGTTGCTCGGCTGGGGGCTCAGCACCCGCATCACGCCGGTCCCGGCGGCGAATCCCGCCTGCGAGCCGCGCATCAATCCCGTGACCGACCTCTGGGCGCGGCTGATGGTCATGAAGCAGGACCGCGACCTCTGGCGCGCCAACTGGGGCAACGCGGGGTTCTTCTTCGTGGCCGCGTTGGTGCAGATGAACCTGGTCATCTACGCGCAGGACGTGCTGAAACTCAGCAAGTCCCATAACGCCTACCTCAACCTCGCCCTCGCGCTGGGCATCGGCTTCGGCAGCGTGGCCGCCGGCTACGCCTCGCGCGGAAAGATCGAATACCGGCTCGTCCCGCTCGGCGCCGCGGGGCTCGCGCTCTGCGCCCTCCCGATGGGGCTGAGCGGCGTCGGCTTCTGGCCGTTCGTCGCGTGCCTGGCCGGCCTAGGCTTCTTCGCCGGGCTGTTCATCGTGCCGATCGCGGCCGTGCTCCAGCATCGCCCCGCGCCGGAGGACAAAGGCGCCGTCCAAGGGGCGGCGAACGTCCTCAGCTTCGTCGGCATCCTCGCCGCTTCGGGCGTGCAATGGGTCTCCTTCCAGACCCTCAAACTCAGCCCGGGCCAGGTCTTCTGGGTCTGCGGGGCCTGCGCCCTGCTCACCGGCGCCTATTCCGCGATCTCCCGTGGCCGGTTCATCCGCGGGGAAGGGTGAAGGATCGGCCTGCCTTAATCTTGGCTTAAACCCGAATCCGTTAGACTATAAGCGACAGTCAGCGCCGTCTACCCGCCGCCCCGCTATCGGCCTCCCCTTTCCGCTAACCGCCAGCCGCCAACCCCTCTTCCTCCTCCCCCATGCGCATCCTCCTGGTCGAAGACGAAGCCCCGTTGCGGGCGAGCTTGCTGAAAGTCCTTCGCGAGGAGGGTTACGCGGCCGACGGGGCCGCCGACGGCGCCGAGGGCCTGCGCAAGGCCCTGGAATGCGACTACGACGCGATCCTGCTCGACCACCTGATGCCGACGATGGACGGGCGCGAGATGCTCCGGCGCCTGCGCGGGGTGAAGCGCACGCCCGTCATGATGCTCACGGCCCGCGACTCCGTGGAGGACCGGGTGGTCGGTCTCGACCTGGGCGCCGACGATTACCTGGGGAAGCCGTTCGTGCAGCAGGAGCTGCTGGCGCGCCTGCGCGCGCTGGTCCGGCGGAACCGGCCGACGGGAGGGGTCACCTTGACGCTGGGCGACGTCGCCATCGACACGGTCGCCCGCCGCGTGACGAAGGCGGGCAAGGAGGAGCCGGTCACCGGCCGCGAGTACACGTTGCTCGAGTACCTCGCCCATCGCCGCGGGGCGGTCGTGACGCGCGCCGAGCTGTACGAGCATCTCTTCGACGAGAACGAGGACACGCTCTCCAACCTGCTCGAGGTGCATGTGTGCAACCTGCGCCGCAAGCTCGGGGCCGACCTCATCAAGACGCGCCGCGGGCTCGGCTACGTCATCGAGGGCGCGCCGGAAGGGAAGGTCCGGCCGTGATCTTCCACTCGATCCGCTGGCGCATCCTCGCCTGGAACTTCGGCCTCCTCGCCACCACCGCCGCCGTCCTGCTGGTCGCGTTCCATCGCCACGAGCGGGCGAACCGCACCCAGGAGGTCGACCTCCGCCTCCGTCAGCTCATGACGACGAGCATGGGCGCGGTGGGCGAGATCGTGCCCGGCGTCGCCGGTCCGCGCGCCCCCGACCGCGGCACGCCGGCCAGCCCGGCGCGGCCGCGCGCCAACGACAGCCCCGCCCAGCGCAAGGCGAAGGCCGAGCAGACGGTGCGGGATCTGGAACGCGAGGGTTGCCGCCTGTTGGTCGGGTCCCAGTCGAAGGAGGAAGTGCTCTTCACCAGCCTGCCGGATAGCGAGCCGACGGCGGAGCTCCTGCTCGCCTGCCTCGAGCTGCTCACGGCCAAGGGCGACGACGCCGGCCCCGCCCGCCCGGTCGACCTGATCTTCACCCACGGGCCTCGTCGCATCCTCCTGCACCGTCCGCCCGGCCCGACCTTCGTCGCCTTCCTGCTCGACACCACCTCCCTCGAGGCGGAGCTGCGCGCCCTCGCGTGGAAATTGTTCGCGGCCGGCGTCGCGCTCACCGGGGTCGGTTGCTCCATCGGCTGGGTGCTCGCCGGGCGCTCGTTGCGCCCGCTCGACCGCATCGCGGCCGACGCCGAGGGCATCGCCGCCGGCGATTACGGCCGCCAGATCGACGTCGAGGACACGGAGAGCGAGCTGGGGCGGCTGGCGGTCGTGCTGAACCAGACGTTCGGCCGGATGAACGCCGCGCGCGAACGGGTGACGCAGTTCACCGCCGACGCGTCGCACGAGCTGCGCACGCCGCTCGCGGTGATCCTGTCCGACAGCCAAGGCGCCTTGCGCCAGGAACGCACGGCCGCCGAATACCAGGCGGCGCTCGCGACCATCCAGCGCTCCGCCTTGCGCATGAAGGCGATCTCCGACGCCTTGCTCGAACTCGCCCAGGGCGACGCCGGCCGGCCGGTGGCCCAGGATGCCTGCGACCTGGCCGACCTGGCCGACGAGGCGGTGGCCTTGCTGGGTCGGCTGGCCCGCGACCACGAGGCCAGGTTGGTGGCGAACCTCGAGGGGGCGCCCGTGAAGGGCGACGCGGGCCGGCTCGGGCGCGTGATCCTCAACCTGGTCGTCAACGCGATCCTGCACAACGCCGCCGGCGTGACCGTCACGGTCACCACGGGCGTCCGCGAGGGTCGGGCGACGCTGACGGTCGCCGACGATGGGCGGGGCATCGACGCGGCGAACCTGCCGCGGATCTTCGACCGTTTCCACCGGGCCGACGCCGACCGATCCCGCCACGCCGGCGGCGCCGGTCTGGGCCTCGCGATCGTGAAGCAGGCCGTGGAGGCGCATGGCGGCGCCATCGCCGTCGCCAGCGAGGTGGGCCGCGGGACCACCTTCACCGTGACCCTCCCGGCGGCCTGACCGTTCGTCAGACGGTCGCCAGGATCCGGGCCTTGATCTCGGCGACGGGCATCGCGTTGAGCAGCACCGGCGACAGGCGGTTCTCGTTCACCTTCGGCAGGGCCGTGAGATGCTCGCTGAGCACCAAGGTGCGATTGGCGGCGACCTCGTCGACGCGGTCGACCGGCGTGAAGCGCGGGGCCGATTTGAGGACCTCGGGGCGCTCACGGATGAGTTCGCCGATGGCCTGGACGGCGTCGGCGAAGCGGTCGAGCTCGGCCTTGGTGTAGGATTCGGTCGGCTCGATCATCAGGCCGAAGACCTCGGGGAAGGCGACGGTCGGGGCGTGGAAGCCGAAGTCGAGGAAGAGCTTGCCGACGCGGGAGATGATGTTGGCGCGCGGGATGCCGGCGGCCTCGATGCGCTTGAAGTCCTCCTCCGTGAGCGTGAGGATGAACTCGTGCATGCGGGGCACGCCGTCCGCCGCGGCGGGGAGGGACGGGAACTGCCGGCCGAGGCGGGCGAACAGGTAGCGGCTGGCGAGGACCGACATCGCGGACATCCGCTGGACGCCCTCGTGGCCGAGGCGCTGCAGGTAGCTGTAGACGCGCACCTTGTGGGCGAAGTTGCCCCAGTGGCGATGGAAGGAGCCGATGCTGTGCTTCGGGCGGACCGGCACGAAGCGGTCGCCCTGCCGCTCGACCTGGAACCCCGGGAGGAAGTCGACCAGGCGGGCGGAGACGCCGACGATGCCGTCGCCGGGGCCGCCGCCGCCGTGCGGGACGGTCCAGGTCTTGTGCAGGTTGTTGTGGACCGCGTCGACGCCGAGCCGGTCGAGGTTCACCCAGCCGGCGATCGCGTTCATGTTGGCGCCGTCCATGTAGACGAGGCCGCCGGCGCGATGCACCGCGTCGGCCATGCGCTTGAAGTCCGTCTCGAAGACGCCGGACGTGTTCGGGTTCGTCACCATCATGCCCGCGACGCGGTCGCCGTACTGCGCGATCTTGGCGTCGAAGTCGGCCTGGTCCACTCGGCCGTCGGGCGCGGACTTGAGGATGACGATGCCGGAGGGGGCGCCGTCGGCGCGCTGGCGGTTGACGTAGCCGGCGGTCGTGGCGGTGGCGAAGTTGGTGCCGTGGGCCGTGGACGGGATCAGGAGGATGTCGCGATGGGCCTGGCCGTGGTGGCGGTGGTAGGCCTGGAAAAGCTTGAGCCCGACGAGCTCGCCCTGGGCGCCGGCGACCGGTTGGGTCGTCACGCCCGGGAGCCCGGTGATGGCCTGCATCCAGCGCTGGATCTGCCAGAGGAGCTCGAGCGAGCCCTGCGCGTCCTCGACCGGCGCCTGCGGGTGCAGGTCGGTGAAGCCCGGCAGCCCGGCGGCCCAGTCGTTGATGTGCGGGTTGTACTTCATCGTGCACGAGCCGAGCGGGAAGCAACCGGTGTCGGGCGAGACGTTCAGCTCGCCGAGCTTGGTGTAGTAGGCCTTGAGCTCGGCCAGCGGGAAGGAGGGCAGGCCGACGGGCGCGGAGCGGAGCAGGTGGGCCGGGACGGCGGGCAGATCGGCCACGCCGGTGGCCTTGCCGTAGAGCCCTTCGAAGAAAGCCACGAGGCGATCGGTGTCGGCGTCGGTCTGGAGGTCGCTGAAGGAGATCTTGAGCAGCGCGCAGTGGCAGGGCGTGCGGCCGGTGATGTCGACCCCGAGGTGCAGGCCGGCGGCTCGGCCCTTGGCGAGCACGGCGGCGGCGGGTTCCGGCAGCATCAGGCTGAACTCGTTCCAGAACGCCTGCTGCGCGTAGCAGACCTTGAGGCCGGGGATGGTGTGGAGCTTGGCGGCGGCGCGATGGGCGCGCTCGCGGCCGGCGACGCAGCTGGCGGCCATGCCAGCCTCGCCGCGGGCGAGGATGGCGGCGCCGGCGATCGTGGCGATGAAGGCCTGGTTGGAGCAGATGTTCGACGTGGCCTTGTCCTTGCGGATGTGCTGCTCGCGCGTGGAGAGCACCATGACGATGCAGTCGCGGCCGGCGTTGTCCTTCGCCTTGCCGACGAAACGACCGGGGGTCTCGCGCACCTCGTTCTTGCGCTCGGCGTTGTGGCGGACGGCGAAGATGCCGAGGCCGGGGCCGCCGAAGTTCGCGCCGATGGCGAGGTGCTGGCCTTCGCCCACGAGGATGTCGGCGCCGCGGCGGCCGTAGTCCGCCGGGGCCTTGAGGCCGCCGGTCGCCAGGAGCATCGGGTCGACCACGGCGATGGACTTCACGCCCGCGTCGGCGCAGGCGTCGGCGAGCTCGTCGGTGTCCTCGACGAGGCCGAGGGCGTTGACCTGCGGGAAGATGACGGCGGCGACCTTGCCGCCGTGCGCGGCGACGCGGGCCTTGATGGTGGCGCCGCGGATCCGGCCGGTTTCCTCCTCGGGCGCGAGCAGCTCGAGCTTCACCGAGGTCTCGGCGCAGTGGGTGCGAAGCACCTCGAGGTCGCCGGGGAACAGGTTCGCCGCGACGAGCACCGTGTTCGCGTCGGCGTCGGCCATGCGGACGGCGCAGACGGCGGCTTCGAAGAGCGCGCTGGCGCGGTCGTAGAGCGAGGAGTTGACGGCCTCGAAGCCGGTCAGCTGCGCGATGGTCGACTGGTAAATCCAATGCGTGATCAAGGTGCCCTGCGAGCGCTCGGGCTGGTACGGCGTGTAGGAGGTCGTGAGGTTGCGGATCGAGCAGACGTGGCCGACGATCTCATGGGTGCGGTAGACCTGGAGCCCGTCGCCGAGGAAGCCCGTCTTGGCGTCGTTGCGCTGCGAGAGGGCGAGCATGCGGTCCGCGAGGGCGGCGTATTCCAGCTCGGCGGGCAGGTCGAGCGGACCCGCGAACTTCACGTCGTCCGCGATGTGACGGTAGAGGTCGCTGAACTTCGCGGAACCCACGGCCTGGAACATCGCCTGGATGTCGGCCTCGCTCGCCGGGATATAGTGGCGGGAGAGCTCGCGCGTGATCTTGGACGGGTCGTAGGGCAGTTGGGCCATGGCGTGAAAAGAGGGGGACTTTTTTGAACCGCCGGCGGGGGGCCGCAACCGTCCAGCCCCCGGGGTGGGGGGTATTAGGGCGGAAGCAAAAGGCTATAAGCGGAGGGTCTTTCCGGCGTCCGCATAAGAGCGAAACCACGCGTCTGTGAATAACTCCCCCGTCTCGC
The DNA here is from genome assembly GCA_041182045.1 of Verrucomicrobiota bacterium. GTDB lineage: Bacteria > Verrucomicrobiota > Verrucomicrobiia > Opitutales > UBA953 > UBA953. The sequence continues at coordinate 3,127 of JBEGOO010000214.1, read as the reverse complement.
TTTTGCCATGGGTCGATCCTGGCCTAGCGTGGCCTGATGACCCGTCAGGAAAGAGCCGACCATGTCGCCGCCGAGCTGGCCCGTCTCTACCCGACGACCCCGATCCCGCTGGACCACACGGATGCGTTCACCTTGCTGGTGGCCGTCGTCCTTTCGGCCCAGTGCACGGACAAGAAGGTCAACGAAGTCACCCCGGCCTTGTTCGCGGTGGCCGGGACGCCGGCGAAGATGGCGGCGATGCCGGTCGAGCGGGTGCTGGGCCTGATCCGGCAGCTCGGGCTGGCCCCGCAGAAATCCAAGGCGCTCGTCGGGTTGGCGAAGTTGATCATGACGAAGCACGGCGGGGAGGTCCCGCGGACCTTCGCGGAACTGGAGGAGCTGCCCGGCGTCGGCCATAAGACGGCGTCGGTCGTGATGGCGCAGGCCTTCGGCGTGCCCGCGTTCCCGGTGGACACGCACATCCACCGCCTGGCGAAGCGCTGGAAGCTCAGCCCCGGCAAGTCGGTCGAGCAGGTCGAGCGCGATCTCAAGAAGGTCTTCCCGGAGGACAGCTGGAACCAGCTGCATCTCCGCATCATCTTCTACGGCCGCGAGCACTGCACCGCGCGAGGGTGCGACGGGAAGACGTGTGGGATCTGCGCCGCGCTAAGGCGGTGAGACCGGCGGGCACCATTCCTTGTCTGGGATGTTCCACCTACAAAAGGGGTCAGGCCGTTAGTAAACGGGGCTGTTAGTTTAAACGCCATTTTCGAGCCTCCAAACTAACAGGCAGTCCGACGAACGGCCTGACCCCTTCTGCAGGGTGCTTGCTCTATGCGTGGTTTGTCGCAAAGGTCATGAGATGCCTGCCGAAGGACTCCAGCCCGACAAGACTTTCATCGTTCCGATGAGGACCTGGTTCGACCAGACCGACGGTCTCGGGATCATGCATCACTCGCAGCACGTGCTGCTGATGGAGCGCGCGCAGAAGCTCCTGTTCGTAGCCGTCATGGGCAAGGACACCCTGGATCCGACCGTCGCACCCGACATCTACATGGTCGTTCGCAACCTCTCGCTCGACTACCTGGTCTCCATCCGCCCCGAGTGCACCGTCCGATTGCACCTCACGGTCCGCAAGGTCCGGGCCGCCGGTCTGACCATCGATTTCGATTTCCGCAGCGAGGATGACCGCGTGCTCTATGCCCGGGCTTCGCGCACCGTCTGCCGCATGGACGCTCGGACGCACCAACCGGCGCCTTGGACTGATGAATTTCGTTCCCGGCACGAGGCGTTGGTGGTCGGGAAATAAGGAACGCCGAGGGTACGTTGGGAAAAGACCCCCGCACTAGGGTTAGCACCTCATCAAAGGGGTCAGGCCGTTAGCAAAGGGGGGTGTTAGTTTAGAGGCCAGTTTTGGGCCTCCAAACTAACAGGTTGGTCCACGAACGGCCTGACCCCTTTTGATGGGGTTTTCCCCTGGGATTGCCACCAGTGGGTGGAAGGTCTTAAACCGGTTCGGTGATCATCTACGGCCACTACAAGTTCTTCCCCAAGCGGGTCGCCTGCAAGAACGCGTGGTGCACCTCGTGCGAGGACGAGACGCTGGCCGTCGGGACGCGCCGCATCCTTTTCCTGCATGTCTTCTTCATCCCGCTGCTGCCCATCGGGACGACGACCACCTGGATCTGCGGCCATTGCCACGGTGATGTCGACGCCCGCCGTCCGGTCCGGTCGTCGATCGCCGGTTGCGGGATCCTGGTCGGCGCTTTCTTCGTCCTGTTCGCCTTGGCGGGCATCTTGGGCGCGGTGTTGTCCGAGAAGCGCAACCTCGCTTGGACCGACTCCTTGCCGTTCCTCGCGCTCGGGCTGGCGATGATCGGTGGCTTTTTCTGGGCGCGCCGGCAGGCCCAGCGGGGCTACGAGGCCGCGGCCAAGCAAGTCGACCCGTTGGAAGGCGATGCCTGTCCGCTCTGCGGGCAGCAGGTCCTGTTGCTCGGTAAGCCCCGTTGCGAGACCTGCGACGTGGACATCATCACGAAGTGAGCCCCTCGTCGAAGGACGCGGGGCTGTTTAGGCCTTGGCCCGGTACGTCGCCGCGAGGCGGTCGAGCTCGGCCCAGGTGTCGACGGCGGGCTTGAGCCCGAGGTCGCGGCGCGCGGCGGAGACGTCGAACCAATGGTCCTTCGCAAGCTCGACGGCGACGAAGCGGGTCATGGGGGGCTCGCCCTTGAGCGGGAGTAGCGTCCAGAGGCCCTCCATCAGCGCGCCGAGCGCGTAGGCGCGGCGGAGCGGAATCCGTCTCGTGATGGGCGGTAGCCCGGCCCCGACGACGAGGCGGTTGATGAAGTCCCACAGTTTCACGGGCTCTCCCTGCGAGACGAAGTAGGCCCGGCCGTTGGCGCGACCGGCGAGGAGCGCGTCCAGGGCGCCGAGATGGACGTCCGCCGCGGTGTCGACGTGCGTGACATCGACCTGGTTCGCGCCGTCGCCGACGATGCGGAGCTTGCCGGCGCGCGCGGCGGCGAGGACGCGGGGAAAGAGGTGGTGGTCGCCCGGGCCCCAGATCAGGTGCGGGCGCAACGCGCAGACCTTCAGCCGCTCCGACGCGGCCTCGAGGGCGCGTCGCTCGGCGGTGGCCTTGGTCTCGGCGTAGGCGCAGAGGAAGTTCGCGCCGTAGGGCAGGGACTCGTCGGCGCCGCGGAACGACTCGCCGCTGAAGACCACGCTCGGGGTGCTCGTGTAGACCAGGGCCTTGACGCCATGGTCGCGGCAGGCCTGCACGACGGTCTCCGTGCCGGTGATGTTGCTGCGCACGTAGTCCTCCCACTTCCCCCAGACCCCGGCCTTGGCCGCCACGTGGAAGACGTAATCACAGCCGCGGACGGCGGCGGTCAGCGCCTCGGCGTCCGCGAGGTCGCCCTGATGGAACTCCACCCGCGAAGCCAGGTCGGCCGCCAAAGGCGAGCGACCGTGCACGCGCACCGTGTAGCCGCGGGCGAGGCAGCGCATGACCACGGCCCGGCCGAGGAAGCCGCCGCCGCCGGTGACGAGGACGACCGGGGCGCTCATCGGAAGAGCCGGCGCAAGGGGTTGAGCCGTTCCGCCCGCAGGCGTTCAGTCCATTCCTTCGCGAGGCGGAGGCGGTGGA
>JBEGOO010000213.1:0-2927 GCA_041182045.1 Verrucomicrobiota bacterium | reverse complement strand
TCCCGCAGGCCATCAAGGACAAGTACCTGACCGCCTTCACCATCGAGAACAAGTGGCTCATCGACGCCGCCGCCCGTCGCCAGAAGTGGATCGACCAGGCCCAGTCGCTGAACCTCTTCCTGCCGACCCCGGACCTGAAGATGCTCTCGCACATGTACCAGTACGCCTGGCGCACCGGCCTCAAGACGACCTACTACCTCCGCACGCTCGGCGCCTCGAACATCGAGAAGGCCACGGTCGAGAAGGCCCCGAAGGCCGCCAAGAAGGAATACACGGCCGAGGAGAAGAACGCCTGCTCGATCGAGGCGATGCGCAACGGCGGCACCTGCGAAGCCTGCCAGTAAACCCGTCGCGAGGGCCGGCGAAACGAGGGCGTCCGCCAGGGCGCCCTTCTTGTTTGGGCCGTCGCGCCCAGGTCGGCGGTCCTTCGGCCGCTTGTCCTCTTGTCCTCTCGTCCTCCGGCCCTTTATCCTGCCTCCATGCCCGATATCGTCACCTCCGCCGGCACCGTCCGCGTCCTCGCCCGCGACGAGGCCTTCGCCGAGCTCGCCCGTCGCCTCAACGCGCAGGTCGCCGCCCGCCCGGTCACGGTGGGTCTGAGCGGGGGTTCCACGCCCAAGGCTTTCTATGCCTGGGCTCGCGCCACGCAGGCGCTGACCTTCGAGACCTTGGCCCGGACGGATTGGCACGTGAGCGACGAGCGCTGCGTGCCGCTGTCCTCCGATGACTCCAACTTCGGCCACGCGGCCCGGGGCTTGCTCGACCCGCTCCGCGTGCCCGCGCTCCGCCGTTTCCCCTGGCCCGTCGAGTTCTCGCCGGCGGCCGCGGCCGCGGCCTACGACGAGGGCTGGACCCGCCGCTCGCCCCGCCGGACCTTCGACCTCTGCGTGCTCGGTCTGGGGGACGATAGCCACATCGCCTCCCTCTGGCCGCGCTGCCCTCTGATCGGCGCGCCGGACCAGCCGCGTTTCACGGCGACGGAATGGCCGGGCCGCGGCTGGCGTCTCACGATCACCGAGGCGGGGCTCGCGCAGTGCGAGGCGATCGTCGTGCTGGTGAACGGCAAGTCCAAGGCGGAGGCCCTCCGGGCCGTCTGCCGCGGCGAGCTCGACCCGGCCAACCACCCGGGGCAGGTGCTGCGGGCGATGGCCTCCAAGGTGACCTGGCTGGCCGACGCCGAAGCCGCGGCCTTGCTCTGAGGTAGCTTCCCCGGTGCGGGCTTCCTGGGCTTGCCGAGCCCCGCGTTTCTCGCAGGCTGGCCCCGTGCAAACCTTGATCGAAGGCGCGGGCTTCTTCCTCTGGCCGCTGGGCTTCTGCTCCCTGGTGGCCTTGTTCCTGCTCATCGAGCGGGCTTGGGTGCTCCGCCCCGGCGCCGTGGTGCCGGAGGCGGTGCTCGCCGCCGCCCGCGCCGGTCGCGCCGCCGCGCTCGACCTCGGTGTCGCCGCCACGCCCGCGGGGCGCCTCGTGCTCCGCTGGAAGGAAGGTGTCGCCGGCGAAGCGTTGAAGGCCCACGCCCGCGCCGAGATCGTCCGCCTCCAACGCGGGTTGCATTGGCTGGACAGCATCGTCTCCGCCGCGCCGCTCCTCGGCCTGCTCGGCACGGTCACCGGCCTGGCCACCTTGTTCCCGGCCCAGGGGTTGCCGGACGCCGCGACCCTCACCCGCGGGGTCGGCCTCGCCCTCAGCACCACGATGATCGGCCTGTGCATCGCGATCCCCGCGCTGGTCGGCGCCAACTGGCTGGGGCGCCGGCTCGAACTGGCGACCTCCCGCCTCGACGTGCTGGTCGAACTGCTCGAAGGTTCCCCGCGATGAGCCTGGTCGTCTCGCGACGCCGCCGCGCCGACATCAACGTCATCCCGTTGATCGACGTCATGGTGGTGCTGGTGTTCTTCCTCCTATTGGCGGGTCGTTTCGAGCAGACCCACTCGCTGGCCATCGTGCCGCCGTCGACGACCACCGGCGCCGCCCCCGCGGGCGCCCCCGCGCTCGTCCTCTCGGTCGACCGCGCGGGCAAGCTCTTCCTCGAGGGCAAGGAGACCGCGCGCCCCGCCCTCGAGTCGGCCCTCGCCGCCTTGGCGACCAAGACCCCCGGCGCCGAGGTGCTGATCGTCGCCGACGAGCGCTCGCTCACCGGCGCCTCCATCTACGCGCTCGACGCCGTCGCCAAGGCCGGGCTGAAGCCCCGTCTGCTCACGCGCCCCGCCCGCTGATTTCCCCATGACCTCCCGACCTTCCGACCTGGTCCGCCTGCTCGAGGAATACTCCCAGGCTCACGGCACCTCCGGCCACGAGGACGCCGTCCGCGCCATCTTCGTCCGCGAGCTGCGCGGCCGCCGCTTCAGCGCCGATGGCCTGGGCGGAGTGCTGGCGGCACCCGCGGCCGACGGCCCCGGGCCGCGCGTGGTGCTCACCGCCCACATGGATGAGGTCGGTTTCCTGATCCAGGATATCACCGCCGACGGTTTTCTCCGGCTGGTCCCGGTCGGCGGCTGGCCGGACGGCGTGCTCGCCGCCCAGCGGCTGCGGGTGCTCGCCCGCGCGACCGGTCGCGAGTTCGTCGGGATCGTCACCGCCTTGCCTCCGCATCAAGGCGGCGCCCAGGCGCTCTCCGTGGACAAGGTCTTCGTCGACATCGGCGCGCGTTCGGCCCAAGGCGTCCGCGCGCTCGGCCTGCGCGAGGGCGACCCGGTCGTCCCGGACGCCCCGTTCACGCCCCTGGCCGAGTCCGGCCTCTACGCGGCCAAGGCTTTCGATAACCGAGCCGGCATGGTCGCGCTCACCCTGGCCACCCAGGCCCTCACGACGACCCCGCCGGCCTGCCAGGCCCTCGCCGTCGCGACGGTGCAGGAGGAGGTCGGTTGTCGCGGCGCGGTCGTCGCGGCGCGTCTCGCCAAGCCCGACGTGGTGATCGTCCTCGAAGGACC
>JBEGOO010000212.1:0-9799 GCA_041182045.1 Verrucomicrobiota bacterium | reverse complement strand
CTCGTAGGTTATGTCGAGCGCACCGGGTGATGGCACAGGCCTTGCGACGCTTAGGATGAAGGCCCCTTCCTGCGGAGCGCTGACCGAGGCGATCAAGTTCGCGTTCGCATCGATGGCTTCGAACTTCCCGTCCCTGAGCCGCAGCAGGCTGGGTGCTCCTTCGTTCCGTGCCTTGCGGAACGCCGCGGCGCAGGCTGCGCGCACGGACCTCTCGGCAGATTTTCCGGCGGGACGAAGGTGGGCTAGCGGAGCGATTGCCAGCGCGAACGTCGCCAAGATGGCCAAGGCCGCGATGACCTCCGCCAGGGTCAAACCCTTCCTGTGCCTACTTGCCCGCATCCCAATTGCCGATGACCCCAGGGCCGTCTTCGCGCCCTTCAGGACCTAGGCTCCAGATGTCCCAGCCATGCGCGTTGTGGGTTCCCGGGTGTCGGTACCTGTAAGGCCGGCCCCATGGATCGAGCAGCGAACTTTCGGAGCGGAGCAGCGGGGCCGGGATGCCGCGTGCGGGATCCGTCTTGAGCAGTACGGCCAGTCCTTGCTCCGTCGAAGGCGCCGCGCCGGTGGCAGATTCGAAGGCCATCAGGGGGCCGTCGAACGAGGTCTTCACGGCTTGTCGGGCCGCCTGGACTTTTCCGGATTGGAGCATTCCGGGCAGGTTGGCCGCAAGCAGCGCGGCGACGACGACGACGAGGGCGAGCGCGGCGAGCACCTCGACGAGCGTGAAGCCGCGGCGGCGGTGGGTGTGGTATTCGTTCTTCATGGTGAAAGCATGCCGGCCCCGGCCGAGGCCAGGGCGGAGGCGACGGCGATGGCGCAGGCCAAGGCGGCGAGGAACGCCGCGACCATCAGGCCGCCTGCGAGCATCCGGATCGCCGAGGATTGGGCGGTGTCCCGTTCCTCCGCGAGCGCTGCGGCGAGCCCCGCCAGGGAATCCGCGATGGCACCGGACTCCTCGCCGGCGGCCAAGGCGTCCGCGTCCCTTGCAGGGAGGAAGCCTCGCTTAAGGAGCGCGGTGGATGGACGTTCGCCACCGGCCACGTCTGAGCGTGCCAGACGCAATGTTTCCTTCAGACGGAGGTTGGGGCAGGCTTCCGCGGCGTGCCCCATGGCTTCAGACAGGGGAACGCCGCCACGAAGCAGGGAGGCGAGCACGGCGCAGGTTTCCGCCCTCGTCGTCAGGCCGATGAGCGGGCCGATCACCGGCAGGTTCAGCATCAAGCTGTCCTTGCGTGCTTTCGAGCTGGCCGAAGCCCGGGATGATCCTACCCAAAGGAAAGGGAGGGCGATGGATGCGGTCAGCGCCGGCGCGAGGTACACCGATGCCCGGGCGAACGTCGATGCCCAGCTTCCGGACGGCATGCCTGGATTCTGCGACGCGGCCATGGCGACTTCCTCGAGCTTGGGCAGCAACAGCGTCACGAAGAGCACCAGCACGGCGTAGGCCATACATGCGATCAGGGCAGGGTATGCCATGGCGGCCAATGCGGCCTTCCTCGCCTGTTTCCGGCGGCGCATCAGCGAGTCCAAGGATTCGAAGGCGGTGGCGAGGTCGCCGGCGGCTTCGCCTGCCCGCAGCAATGCGGAGGCATGCGACGGGAATCCGCGGCCTACGCCGACGCTGGCGTGGAGGGGAATCCCCGAGGCGGTTTCCTGCCAGATCTCCTTGGCCAAGGAAGCCGTGTTCGGGTCGGCGCTGCGCTTGGATAAGGTCCGGAGGGCTTCTCCGGCCGTGAGCCCTGACTTCAGGAGCGGCTTGAGGCGCGAGACGAGGTCGGATGCCGCCTCGGCTCCTGCCGTTCCGGTGCGGGCTGCGGACGGTTTATCTTCGACCAGTTCCGTCGGCTCGATGCCGCGTGACGCGAGCGACCTGAGCGCATCCCTGCGGTCTCTTGCACGCAACGTGCCGGAGCGCGACTCACGGTCCTTCCAGCGGAAATCAGCCATGGGCGTCCGCGCAGCGAAGCGCCGCTTCCGCCAAGGTCGTGATGCCTGCTTCGGCGGCGCGCAGGGCTTCTTCCGGCAGGGTGACCATGCCCTCGGTGACCCCCAGCGTCCGGATCTCCGTGGCCGAAGCCCGGCTGGCGATCATGGAGCGTACGGACGCCGAGGCGCGTAGCGCCTCGGCGATCGCGGTCCGACCGCGGTAGCCGCCTCGGCAGAAGCGGCAGCCCGAGCCCTCGCGCAGCCCATCCTCTTTCGGGGTTCGCCCCAAGGCCTTGCCTGCGGCAAGCAGCAGTTCCTTGGATAGCCGGCTCTTGGTCGAGCAATCGGGGCATACCTTGCGGACAAGCCTTTGGGATGCGGCCAAGCGAAGGGAGGAGGCCAGCAGGAAGGGCTCGACCCCGAGGTCGCGTAGGCGCTCAACGGCTCCGGCGGAATCGTTGGCGTGCAGGGTCGTGAGCACGAGATGGCCCGTGAGGGATGCTCGGACGGCGATGTCGGCGGTTTCGCGGTCGCGGATTTCGCCGACCAGGATGAGGTCTGGGTCCTGTCGCAGCACGCTGCGCAGCACCTGGGCGAAGCCCAGTCCGAGTTCCGGTCGCACCTGGACTTGCACGGCGCCGGGGAGTTCGCGTTCTACGGGGTCTTCCACCGTGACCGCTCGCAGTCCTGGCCTCATCACGGAGCGCATCAACGCGGCCAAGGTGGTCGTCTTGCCAGAGCCCGTCGGTCCGGTGACGACGACGATGCCATGCGGCGAAGTGGTCGCCTCTGAGAAGGCGTTCAGCGCGGCGGAGGGCAGTCCAAGTTCGGATAAGACCGGAGGAGTGGCCTCGGTCTCCAGCAGTCGTAGTGAGACGCTTTCGCCATGGACCGCGGGAAGCGTGGAGACGCGGATGTCGAATCTTCGTCCTCCTGCCTCGGCGCTGAAGCGTCCGTCCTGCGGGGTGCGTCGTTCCGAGAGGTCGAGCTTCGCGAGGACCTTGAGGCGTGCGACCACGGAGCGTCGCAGGGCCGCGGCGTTCGCAGGCAGGGGCACCGGTTCGAGTTCCCCGTCCACCCGCATGCGCACGGCCAACTCCCTTCCCCAGGGTTCGACGTGGATGTCGGTCGCTCCCTCTCCGGCGGCACGGGTAAGCAGTCCTTCCACCAGCTTGGCCGCGGCGGCATCGTCGCCGGCGTCGTCCTCTGCTTCCGTTTCCTCCGGGATGATTTCGCCTGACCCTTCCAGGTTTGCAGCCGCCACCCCGAACCGCGACGCGAAGGCGGAGTCGAGCGCAGGCGCTGCAACGATCGTCCAGATGGGCTTGGTGCCGAGGGTCGCGCGGGCCCAGGATTCGCAGGAAGCATCGGGCGCCCAAGTGGTCGCAAGGTGTACGCCGTCGTCGCAACTCAGCGGCAAGGCGTGAATGGAGGAGAGGAAGGCCAGCGGGGCGACTGAAGCCGGGTCAGGATGCCAGTTTGGTTCTTCAGAGAAGGGCAGGCCTGCCTCCTTGGCGATGAGGGGTGCGGCTTGTTCGGGACGAACGCCGAGCTCCTGGGCGCGTCGCCTCTGCAATGCGGAACGGTCGCCGGTCGCGTTCATCGTTGGGGGACATGCAACCGCTGCCGTTGGATGGTCTCGACGGGCGGCTGTGGAGAGGTCGGGCGGGGTTGAACTTGTTCTTGACGGACAGGCGCCGTCGGGGCGTAGGGGTTGGTGCCTTGGCTTCCGGGCTTCGATAGGGACACGGACGTTACCTTGCCGTCCTTGCGGATGGAGGCGGACCGCAGGTCGTCCGACACGGACTCGAGCGTCCAGCCTGCGAACGAGCCACCCACGGAGACCCAGGACGCCAGTCCGGTCGCGGAATCCTTGAGGCTGACGATCGGCCCATCCTTGGTGGTGACCACTCCGGTCAAGCGCGGGGCGTTCGTTTCGCTCGATGTCGTCGCGATCGCGCGTCCGAACGGAGGCCGTTCGTTGACGGATTCGATCGGGGGCACCGGCGTGGCCGCCAGCAGGATGAGCGAGGCGACGATCATCGAGGAGCGAGTGCTTCCTGTGCGCTTCTCGCGGCCTCGTCCTTCTTGGACGCGGACGGAGCAAGGTTGTCGCCCGCTTCGACCGTCGGGCGAAGGAGGATGACCAGTTCGCGGGTTTCGGAGACGTTCTGGTTGGAAGTGAAGAGGTTCCCGAGCAGCGGGATGGAGCCGAGCAGCCAGACCTTGGATTCGACCTTCCGTTCGGTGGAGGCGCGCAAGCCGGCCAGGGCGACCATGCCGCCGTCGGCGACGGTTACCTGCGAGGAGGCTTCGCGCTTGCCGATGACCGGCTGCTCGTTGCGGTCGATCGTAGTCGTGCCGACGATGTTCTCGACGAGCTGGGAGACCTGCATCTGCACGGACCTGTCGGCGCCGACCCGAGGCGTGACCTCTAGCTTGATGCCGATGTCGCGGTACGTGACCGTGGAACGGCTGACCGTCGCCGACGCCAGGTCGGACTGCGAGCCCGTGACGATCGGCTGGGACTGGCTGACGTTCACGATGGCGCGGGAGGCGTGCGAAGTCACGACCGTCGGGGTGGACAGCACCTTGACCCTTGAATTCTGGGCGGCGAGCCCGAGGACGGCCTGCAACGAGCGGGGCCCTGTGGTGCCTCTCAGCGTGAGCGCCGGCGTGCTGGCGCCGGGTACGCTGTCGGTCGATAGGTTGAAGGAGGACGAGCCGACGGCATCGGTGATGCCTAGGGCGGCGAGGCCGTTGACTTCGCCGTCGCCCAGCGTCACCTCGGCGATCACCACTTCGATGCGCACTTGGGCGAGGCGGGAGTCGAGGGTCTTGAGCAGTTCGCACAGGCGTTCCTGGTCCGACGGCAGGCCGACGGCCACGAGCGAGTTGGAGCGCTTGTCCGGGAACACGGAAAAACCTTGGCTGAACTGTGTCGCGTCAGCCTTCTGCGTCCCGGGCATCGTGCGGCCTCCGGTGGCGATCTCCTTGATGAGCGCCGCGACGTCGGCGGAATCCGCCTGCTTGAGCAGGTGGACCTCCGTCTTGACGGAGGACCCGGGTGCCTTGTCCAGTTCGGCGATGAGGGCCAGCGTCTCTTCCATGCGCGCGGCCGGCGACGTGACCATCACGCGGCTGCCGTCGCCAAGCGGTTCCACCGAGACCTCGGCGCCTACGCGGTCGCGCAGCGCCCCGCTTTGCAGCCCCTTGAACTCGCGGGCCAGGTCGGAGCCGCGTGCGGCCTTCAGTTCGATCGTCTTCGAGGCCGATTCTTTTTCGATGAGCCCGAGCACGCGGTCCATGCGCTGGATGTTCGAGAGCGAGTCGGTGACGAGCAGCGTGCCGGCCGAGGCGAGCGTCTGTATCTTGGAGGAGCCTTGGGTCGAAAGGTCGCGTAGGACCGTCTCGGCCTGGGCCACCGAAACCTTGGAGGGCCGGAACATCCGCGTCACGATCCGTTGGCTGGGCGGCAGACCTGCGACCTCTCCCGTGATCAGTTCCGGGGCCTCGTTCGCGGCGCGGGCCGCCGGTACGGCGCGTACCGTGCCGGGGCCTGCGGGCACGAGGGCGACGCCGTTGACCGCGAGCAGGCTTTCAAGCGCGGCTGCCGCGGCTGAAGGGGTGAGCGGTGAGGCGACCTCATGCGTGATCCGCGTCATGGGTAGCCCGGGGGAAGAGACCACGGTCACGCCTGCCAATTTGCCGTAAAGGGCCAGGGCCTGAGGGATGTCCTCGTCGGACAGGGCGAGCCTGACCGTGCCGGCGGGCGCGGGTTCGGCGGCGTACGAAGTCGCAGCCATGAGGAATGCGGTCAGGATTCTGGAGGTCATGGGTCGAGTTGCAGGACTTCGCATTCAAGCACCAAGTCTACGCGGCCATCTGAGCCGGTCGAATCCATGCGGAGCGAAGAGGGGAGGCAGGCAGGGGGCAGGGCGGCCGCCAGTTTGGTCACGTTGCCGAGGCGCGTCGCGGACGCGCTCAGCTTGACCCTGTGGATCGTCCCTCCGCCGCGTTTGACGGAAGACACGGGCGTCACGTCGCCTTGGATGCCGGCGGCTTTGGCAGCCTCGGACAAAAGCGAGAGGGCACCGACGGAAGTCATGCTTTCGGCTTTCTTGATGATTGCCGGATCTGTTTCGGGGGCCTTGGGGATGCCGTCCCTGGACGATTGCGCCGAATCAAGGCGTCCTTGTTCCGACCAGCGAGAGCAGACGTCGATCGCGACGAATGCGCAGGCAACGACAAGCAGCAGGGTGATGGTCGGACGGACCGGACTCATGGGGATTTGGTTCCTAGTCCTGGTGCTGGGTCTGCGGTCATCTCGAACGACCCCCCGCCCGGGCCGATGCTTGCCCTTGTGATGTTTGCCGAGCCGAACCAGCCTGACCCGATCGCTGCGCCTCGGAAGCGGTCGACGTCCGCCCCATCCGCGGCTGAACCCCGGACGACGATTCTAGTCCCGTCGTCTGAGAACGACTGCCAGGTCAGGCCTTCGGGTCGTGTGGCGTTGAGCGCCGATAGGTGGACGAATACCCCTTGTCCTGTGAGGGAGGAAAGCAACCGCGAACGTTCCAGTTGTTTCTGCGCCTTTAGCGCAGCAGGCTCGCCTGCTTCCAGTTGGTTCGCTTTCGATGCGTTCGAGAAGGCGAGGAACAAGTCGAACATGCCTAGTCCAATCATGCCAGCCGCCGCGTAGGGAAGCAGGCCGGAGGCATTCCTCATCATCGATAGATTCCGGAAGCCTTTGCGCGTCCGATCATCGGAGCGTGTCCTCGGATCGCATGAGGCAAGGTCTTCGACGGGCAGGCGCACCGTCTCCTTGCCCTGGTCCCACTCCCATTCGAAGACGGCCATTCCTTTTCCGTCCACCGAAGCGGACGTCAATTTGGCTGCCGTCGGGTTGTTGGGGTTCGTTCCCGAATCTTCCAATGTGATTTCGCTGGGTATGGTCGTTCCCTGTGCTTTCTTTGCGTTAAAGGATCCGTTAGGCGTCCTGATCGAGACTCCTCCCGACCAGTCTGGTTTCAATGGCATCGGGACAAGCGGTTCCGGGATCGCCAGAAGTGAGTTGCCTTGCGGGGTGCAGCGTTTGAGCCAGCCAGCTGCCGCTATGTGCGCCGCCCCTTCTTCTCTTGTGGCCAGCGCCAGTTGGTCAGAGGGGAAGGGGGCTTCCGATTCCAAGGCCAAGGCGGACCTCGCAGCCTCTCCTTTTCCGTACCTATAGACGAACCTGTCCGCAGGGATAAGTGCGAGGGGAGGGTAGGGGGATTCAGTCGCCGATAGGCTCATGAACGAGGGGTGTTTCTGTAAACTTCAACCGGCATGTTCCGTCAACCGTGGACTCTTCTCTAGGGGTCTTCGGGATGTCTTTGATCCGTGTCCTTGGTGTTTCTATTATTTTTCATTCCTATCTTTATTGGGTGTCGACAGGCGATTGTGGTGGGCTTTGCTCCTGTCATGCGTCCCGCCCACCCCCGCGGCCTTGCCGCCCTGCGTCTGCGTTTTTCCGGCTGGTTGAGGAGGGCGATGTTGGCGCTAGTTGTCCTGCCGCTCATGGCTGTGGCGGGCAGCCTGTCCTCCGAGACGCAGCCCGACGAGACCGACCTGGCGTTCATCAATAAACTGCTCCTTGAGGCCATTCGCATCTGCTGCAACGCCGAGATCGGCGGCCGTTTGATGTGCGTCGATTGTCTCGGTAATGTGGGCACGGTTCCTGAGTACACCAGTCCAGCGAAGGATCTCGGTAGTAATGCCAAGTCCACCGGCAAGAGTTCGATCGACGTGCAGATGATGAACTACCGGCACTGGGCCTTCGAGTGGAAGGCCCCCGGGGACTCGGCGGGGGCGGGCTGCCTCTCCTGCGGCGGCGCGGGCGGCGGGGCCGGCGACGGCACGCGCCTGTGGTGGGGCCGCGTGCACCGCTTCCGCGAGGCCACGCAGCGTTCCTCCTTCGGCCCGTGCGTCTTCTCGCCCCTGGACTTCTCGCTGTCCCTGTGGACGCAGACCGACGGCACGCCGCGCGCCCAGCTCTTCCACCCCTCCTGGCAGACCGAGGTCTACTTCACCCCCGACGGCGAGGTGCTCCGCGACACCGCCCTGGGCGTCGGCCGCCACCTGCGCCTCCTCGACGCCTCCGGCGTCCCCACCATGCTCCCCGCCTCGGCCGTCTCCGCCGAGTTCGAGGGCCTCGACGGACGCGTCTGGACCTTCGGCCTGATCGCCGACGGCTCCGGCGGACTCCTCGGCCGCCTCACCGGCTGGCGCGACGTCTCCGGCCGCGGCGCCTCCCTCGCCTACGACGACACCGGCGCCCTCGGCCCCGACGACCGCTTCCGCGTCGCCACCGCCACCGACTCCTGGGGCAACGCGCTCTCCTTCTCCTGGACCCGACTGCCCTCCGGCCGCTGGGCAGTTTCCTCCGTCGCCATCCCGGGCGGCCGCTCCCTGACGTACGCCTACGACCAAGGCGGCTTCCTCGTCTCCTCCACCCAGCCCGACGGCGCCGTCGCCTCCTTCACCCGCTCCGTCTCCGGCTCCAACGTCTCCGTTTCCCTCGACGACGCCGCCGCCGATCCCGGCAAGGCCCGCCGCACCCTCGCCCTCACCACCAACATCGGTTCGCTTTCCTCCACCACCTCGGCCCTAGGCATCACCTACTACCCCCAGGCCAGCGCCCTCGTGCGCACCGTGCGCAACGGCGCCGGCCAGGTCGCCTTCGCCGTGGCCAACGGCGGCAACTCCGGCTCCACCTCCGCCGCTTGGCGCCTCGTCCACGAGGGCGGCTCCTCCCTGCGCTTCGTCGACGGCACCAGCGAGTCCACCTCCTACCGTTCCTGGTCCTTCAACACCACCGCCTCCAGCGCCTTCGCCGCCGTTTCCGGGGTCAAGGAAGCGCAGGGCACCTTCACCCCCTATTCCAACTACCTCGCGGTGGCCCGCGGCACGCCCCCGTGGCTCACCACGCCCCAGTCCGTCACCACCGACTACACCTGGGACGCCCAGGGCAACCTCGCCAAGGAGGCCCCGCGCGGCGCCACCTCCGCCCGCTCCTGGTCCCGCGACGCGTCCGCCCGCCCCCTGGTCGCCACCGCCCTCGACGGCCTCTCGGAACGCTGGAGCTACGACGACGCCGGCCAACCCCTCTCCCACGAGGTCGGCCTGCGCCGCGCCGCCGCCCCCGCGGCGTCCCTGCGCGCCCCCGGCCTGCGTAAGGAACTCTTCACGACGACCTCCGCCACCACGCTCGCCACCATCGCCTCCGTCCCCGGCGAGGACGTCGCCGCCCCCGCCAAGCTCGGCGTCGTCGGCGGCCAGCGCCTCACCGGCTGGCTGCGCGTCCCCGTCGCCGGCTCCCACCGCATCGTCCTCAACGCCGACGACGAGGCCGTCCTCTACCTCGACGGCGCCAAGGTCCTGCGCTCCACCTGGCAGGGCGGAGCCGCCACCGTCACCCTGACCCTGTCCGCCGGCGACCACTCCTTCCGCCTCCTCCACACCCAGGCCGGCGGCCCCGAACGCCTCGACCTCACCTGGTCCGGCCCCTCCACCGCCGGCGTCACCCGCGCCTTCGACGCCGGGCTCTTCTCCCACGACACCGCCCCCGGCGAGCTCGTCGCCTCGCCCGCCTCCGGCTACGCCAAGGAGACCTGGGAACGCGTCGCCTCCGGCCCCCTCAAGGGCCTCGCCACCGCCCACGTCTCCTTCGCCGGCCTGCGCACCGAGTTCTCCTACGACGCCAACGCCCGCCTGGCCTCCGTGCGCGTGCGCGACGGCTCCGGCTGGGCCACCTCCACCATCGTGCGCGACGCCCAGGGCCGCGTCGCCGCCACCACCGATCCGGCCGGCCGCACCGCCACCTACGCCTACG
>JBEGOO010000211.1:0-4951 GCA_041182045.1 Verrucomicrobiota bacterium | reverse complement strand
CAGGCTGCAGGAGGTGACGCAGGCGCAGACGCGCAACGCCCAACGCCGCGCCTCGCTCGACAAGGTCCTCGGCCGCCTGACCGCGGTGGGCAAGGAATCCGCCAACCCCGACCTCGACCCGGCGAAGTGGGCCGGCTACCTCGCCTACCACGTCGAGGCCTTGGCGAAGCTCGACGCGGAGACCCTCGCGTTGAAGGCCCGCGACGACGCCAGCCGCGCGGAGATCGGCCGGCTCGAACGGGAACTGAACCAGCTCACCGGCAACCGCGTCAAGTCCCGCCAGCTGGCGCGCGTGAAGATCGAGGTGACGCAGGCTGGCCCGCAGGAGTTCGACCTTTCCTACGTCGTCGCCGGGCCCAGCTGGACCCCGCGCTACGACGTGCGCGCCGACACCCTCGCCAAGAAACTCACGGTGACCTACCAGGCGCAGGTCCGCCAGCGCACCGGCGAGGACTGGACCGGCGTCGCCCTGCGCCTCTCCACCGCCCAGCCCGGCGTCGGCGGGCGCGAACCCGAGCTGAGCCCGTGGGCGCTCTACAAGGCGGAGCCCGTGGCGCCCGCGGCCGGCGTGACCGTGCTGACGGCCGAACCGATCGCCGCCGCCAAGCCTTCCGACAATGGCCGGCTCCGCCGGGCCGGACGGACGCTCAACAAGCAGGAGCAGGAGACGGTGGCCCTGGGCGACGCCGTGGCGGCCGCCGCCCCGCCGGCGCCCGCGATGGAATTCGCCGCCGCGACCGTCCAGACCGGGGCGACCGCCGCGCTTTTCCAGGTCCCGCGCGCCGCGGACATCCCCTCCGACCCGAAGTCGGTCAAGGTGACCTTGATGGAGCAGACCTTCGCCGCGGCCTTCCGGCATAGCTGCGTGCCCAAGCTCTCCCCCGACGTCTACCTGAAGGCCAGCGCGGTGAACGCCACCGAGTTCCCGTTCCTCGCCTGCCCGACCGCCGTCTTCCTCGACGGCGCCTACGTCGCCGCCGCGTCGATGGACCTCGTGCCGGCCGGCCAGGAGTTCACCACGTTCCTCGGCGTCGACCAGTCCGTGAAGGTGGAGCGCAAGGTGCTGGCGCGCCGCGAGGAGGTCTCGGGCGTCTTCGGCAAGAAGACGCACCGCACGCTCCACGACGAGCTGTTCAAGGTGACCAACGGGAAGCGGGCCGAGATCGACCTCGCCGTGACCGACCAGCTGCCGATGAGCGACCACGAGGACATCAAGGTGCTCCTCCTCGAGCCGCGGCACGAGCAGGACACGCCCGCCCTGAAGCTCGACGAGCAGAAACGGCTGACCTGGCGCCTGCGTCTCGGGCCGGGCGACAAGCTCGACGTGCCCTTCCGCTTCGCCGTCGAGCGCCCGGAGGACGTCGTCGTCCTGGGCCAGTGAACCCCGCCAACCTCTAATATCTAAAAGATGAAACTCGCCCCCGCCCTGCTCCTGCTCGCCGCCGCCCTCGGGGCCGCCGAGCTCCGGACCGACGACGCCGCCATCACCCAGGTGACCGTCTACGCCGACCGCGCCGAGGTCGTCCGCACCTTCAAGACCCGCCTCGAGGCGGGCCCGCAGACGCTCGTGTTCGACCACCTCCCGCCGGGCACGGCGGCCGACCAGCTGCGCGTCGAAGGCCGCGGCGCCTTCACGCTCGTGGACATCCGGCCCGAGACCGTGCAGACGAAGGAGGCGGCCAACGCGCAGGTCCGCTCCCTGCAGGAGGCGCTCAAGGCCCAGGACGTCCGCCAGCAGGCGCTGACCCAGGCGGAGGCCCGGCTGGCCTTCCAGAAATCCGCCTTGGACAAGATGCTCGGGCGCCTGACGACGGCCGGCAAGGAGTCGACCAACCCCGAGATGGACCCGCTCAAGTGGGCGGCCTTCCTCGACTTCCAGGACAAGCAGCTCGCCGAGATCGACCGCCAGGCCCTCGCCCTGCAGGCCGACCGCGAGGCGGTGCGGGCCGAGGTCGACCGCCTCAACCGCGAACTCGGCGCGCTCCGCGGCAACGAGCGCCGCTCGCGCCTGCTCGCCAAGGTGAACCTCGACGTCCGCCAAGCCGGCGAGATCGAGGTCAACCTCAGCTACCTGGTGCGGGGCCCGGGCTGGTCGCCCTCCTACGACATGCGCGCCGACACGAAGGCGAAGACCCTCGACCTCACCTACCACGCCGAGGTCCGCCAGGCCACCGGCGAGGACTGGAAGGGTGTCTCCCTGCGTCTCTCCACGGCGCAACCCGGCCTGCAGGGCCGCGAACCGACCCTCGACCCCTGGTTCCTCCGCAAGGCCGAACCGGTCGCCTTGGGCGGGGTCGCCACCGGCTTCGGCGGCGGGCTCGGCGGGGCGGAACGCAAGGACCAGGACAACCGCTTCCAGATGTTCAACGAGGTGAGACTGATGGGCAACAACATGGTGGCGGCCGAAGTCAACGGGAGCCTGTCTTTCAAGCGGATGGAAGCCATGGACGAGCGCCGCGCCAGCGTGCGCGC
The DNA here is from genome assembly GCA_041182045.1 of Verrucomicrobiota bacterium. Taxonomy (GTDB): domain Bacteria; phylum Verrucomicrobiota; class Verrucomicrobiia; order Opitutales; family UBA953; genus UBA953. The sequence goes on along the minus strand of JBEGOO010000211.1, from coordinate 2,479 downwards.
CGGCGGCACCGCCGCGACCTACGTCATCGAGCGCCGGTCCGACATCCTGGCGGACAACAAGCCGGCGCAGGTCACGATCATGCGCGCGAGTTTCCCCGCCTACTTCCGGCACACCTGCGTGCCCAAGCTCTCGCCCTTCGTCTACCTGAAGACCAAGGCCGTGAACCGGACGGACTTCACCTTCCTACCCGGCCCGACGGCGGTCTTCCTGGACGGCGCGTTCGTGGCGCAGGCGAGCCTCGACCTGGTGCCGGCGGGCCAGGACTTCTGGACCTACCTCGGCGTGGACCAAGGCGTGACGGTCGAGCGCAAGGTGCTCGGCCGCCGCGAGGAGACCTCCGGCGTGTTCGGCAAGAAGACGCTGCGCACGGTGTTCGACCAGGTCTTCAAGCTGAAGAACGGCAAGGCGACCGACATCGAGCTGGTGCTCTGGGACCAGGTCCCCGCCTCCAACCACGAGGACATCAAGGTCGTCCTCGAGGAGCCGCGTTACGAGAAGGACACCGACGACCTGAAGATGAACGAAAGCAAGTTCCTCGAGTGGCGCCTGCCCTTGAAAGCCGGCGCCAAGCAGGACCTGCCTTTCCGCTTCGCCGTCGAACGCCCCGAGGACGTCCAGGTCCAGGGTCTCTGAGCCGGCGTCCCGTCTAGGGTTGCCACCCGCGACCTCGCCCCCTTGCTCTCCGGCATGTCCACCGAACCGTCCGACCCCACCCCGACCCCGCACGTCGTGGGCGAGAGCTACGAGTTCGCCGAGGTCCGCGCCGCGCTCGGCGGCGAACCCAAGCCGCCGAATTTCGTCATCCACCGCGGCGGCCAGGTCATCGGCCTGTGCCTCGGGCTGGGCTGGAACCCGCGGGCCGAGGCGGAACCCGCCGAGGTCTGGGTGGGCCGCAAGGACGACCAGCCGAAGTGGGGTCTCAAGCTCGCGGAGACCAAGGGTCCCCTGCCCGTCTACGTCCGCCGCACCGAGGGCGGCCGCTGGTTCTACAACGGCCGCTACGAGGTCACGAGCGCGACCACCGACCCGGCGCTGATCCGCCCCCGCCTGCAGCCCCCGAAGATCGTGGCGGTGGCCCAGGTCGTCTTCCTCCGCAAGTTGCCCGCCTGAGCGCATGAGCGAAGCCCCCCGCCAGCACCCGCGCGACCCCCTGCATGGCGTGACCTTGCAGAAGGTGCTCGAGACGATGGTGGACCGCTATGGTTGGCGCGAGTTGGCCGACCGGATCCCCATCCGCTGCTTCATGTTCGACCCGACGATCAAGTCCTCGTTGATCTTCCTCCGCAAGACCCCCTGGGCGCGCGAGAAACTCGAGAACTGGTACGTGGGCGATGTGAACCGGGCCCGCGGCGGCGGTCTCTGAGCCGAAAAGCAGGCACGCGAGGGTCGGATGCCATCGCCGTTTGACCCCGCGGCGGGATCCGCCATCCTTAGGGTCATGAGGCTCCGCCTGCCACGGCTCCCCGCCCTGCGAATCCTCGCCGGCTGCCTCCTCGGCCTCGCCGCCGCGCGGGCCTGCGAGCAGTGCCGCCTCAGCTACTTCAACGGGATGGAGGCCGCGCCCAAGGCCTCCGCGCTCCACCCCGACGCCAAGGTCGTCGAGTACACCCTGGAGATCGGCGAACGGACGCTGAGCCCGGCCGGTCGGCCGACCCGCGTGCTGACGGTGAACGGTGGCACGCCCGGGCCGGTGCTGCGCTTCCGCGAGGGCGACGTGGCCCGCGTCACGGTGCGCAACACCTTGGCGACGGAGGACACGTCCATCCACTGGCACGGCCTGCTGGTGCCGAACCTCGAGGACGGCGTGCCCGGGCTCACGACGCCGCGCCTCGCGCCCGGCCAAAGCCGCGTCTTCGAGTTCCTGCTCAGGCAAAGCGGTACGTACTGGTACCACAGCCACTCGGGGTTGCAGCTGCAAGGCGGGGTCCACGGCGCGATCGTGATCGAGCCCAAGGAACCGGCGCCGGCGGACGAACGCGTCGACCACGACGTCGCGATCCTGCTCTCGGACTGGACCGACGAGGCGCCGCGCGAGGTGCAACGCACGCTGCTGCGCGGGAGCGATTGGTACGCCTTCCGCCGCGGGACCGCCCAATCCCTGCTGGGCGCCTACCAGGCCGGCCGGCTGGACGATTATCTGGCGCGCGAAAAAGCCCTCGTGCCGGCGATGGATCTCTCCGATGTCGCCTTCGACGCGTTCCTGATGAACGGGCGGCGGTCGCTCAAACTGCCGGGCAAGCCGGGCGAACGGGTGCGGGTGCGCCTGGTCAACGCGAGCGCGGCGACCTATTTCTACCTGGAGAGCGCGATGGGGCCGCTGCGCGTGACCCACGCCGACGGGCAGGCGATCACGCCGTTCGACCAACGTCGCCTGTTGATCGCGCCGGCCGAGAACTACGACCTCCTGCTCCGCATCCCCGCGGAGGGCGCCTGGGACCTCCGCGCGACGGCCCAGGACGGCTCCGGCGCCGTCTCGGC
>JBEGOO010000210.1:0-3232 GCA_041182045.1 Verrucomicrobiota bacterium | reverse complement strand
GTTCGTCCGGGCGCCGTCGGTGCCGGGGACGGCGAGGTCGGCGACGAGGGGGTAGGGGAGGGCGCGCCGTTCGCGCAGGTGCTTCTTGAGCTCCTCCGCGTTGACGTGACGTTCGGGCCCGTCCGTCGGCGCGACCGGTCGCGGCCGCGCCCCGGGGGCGCCCTTCCGCTGGGTGGAGTCGATGACGAACCAGACGCGGTCGAGCCAACCTTGGAGGATGTTCACGCGCGCCCGGTCATGGAGACGATCGTAATCGACGGGCCCGCCCCGCTCCTTCTCCGCCTTGATCAGACGCAGGTATTCCTTGTGGATCTCCGGCTGCAAGGAGAGCAGGTCGGCCTTGATCGACCAGCGGATGCGGTTCTCCACGAGGACGAAGCCGTTGCGATCGAAGATCAGTCCGCGGGCCGGCGGACGCAGGACGACGCGCCGGCTCTGCGATTCATACTGCGCCTTGAGGTCGCCGGACTGGACCAGCTGGCGCAGCGCGAGGCCGATGGCCACGTAGAGGAACCCGACGACGAACAACAGGAAGACCAGGTGCAAGCGCGTCTTCGCGATCGGCGAGGACGGCAGCGCGGGTTCGGCCGAAAGCTCCTTCATGGGACGTCGAGCGCGGGCGGGATGCCGGCGCGATCCAAGGCCGCGTCCTGGATCAGGGCCAAGGGCACGAAGACCACGACCGCGAGCAGGGCGGACAAGCCGACCTGCAGGAGGAGCTGGCCGAGGAAGAAGCCGAACGTCGGCCCGGCCAGCGCGTTCGCGCGCAGGGCGGCGGCGGTGAACCAGGCGGTGCAGGCGAGCGTGTTGCAGAGCACGGCGCCGCGGAGCACCAACGGGGTGTTGCGCAGGAGCAGCCGGTTGCTCGTGAGGAAGATGCTGATCGCCGCCAGCAGGAAGGCCAGCGTGCCGGCGGGGATCGGGCGGCGCGCCTCGAAGAGGAAGCCCACGCAGGCGGCGAAGAGGACGGCCTGCCAGCGCTTGAGGCGGCGGCAAGGCGCGACGAGCGCGGCCCCGGAGATGAAGAGGACTAGGTTATGCCGCGCCAGGACGTCGGAGCCGAGGTCGGCCAACCAGAGGCACGGCAAGGTCGCCAGCAGCACGATGAGCCAGGCCCAGACCATCGTCAGCGCAGCTCATCCAGGCGCTTGCGGGCCTGGTCTTCGAGGAGGACCTCGCCGGCGGATGGGTACTTCGGGACGAGCACCGTGACCTCCTGCAGCGAGAAGAGGTCGCGGGTCGGCGTGATGAAAGCTTCCTTGAAATTGCCGTCCTGCGTCGGTCGTTCCGTGCCCTCCATGCTCCCCAGCACCAACCCGGCGGGGTAGACGCCGCCGAGGCCCGTCGTCACGACCTTCGGGGCGGTGCCGACGGGGTGGAAATAGTCCTGCGGGATGGCGGAGACGCGGGCCCGGCCCTGGGTGAGCGCCGGTCCCGGCAGACCGGTGACCAGCACCGTGCGGTTCCCTTCGTCGCCCTCGAGGAAGGCCGTGCAGCGGAAGTTGGCGCTGGTGATCAGATCGACCTCGCTTGTCGTGTGATGCGCGACGGCGACCTTGCCGATGATGCGGTCGGAGAAGACGACGGGGCAACCCGCGCGGACGCCGTCATCGGAGCCTTTGCGGATGATGATGCGCTGCCACCAGGTCGAGGCGTCGCGCGACCCGACGCGGGCGACGACGGTGAGGAAATCGGCCGGGGGCGAGTAGCGGAGCATCTCGCGGAGGCGAACGTTCTCCTTGCGGACGTCCTCGTAGCGACGGAGCTGCAGCTCGAGGGCGGCGTTGGCGCGGGCGAGGTCGCGCGAAGCGGCGAGGAGCTCCTCCTTGTCGCGGCTCTTGAGCTCCCAGTAGCGGGCGAGGTCGCGTCCCTTCGCGGCGAGATGGAGGGCGGGGGCCTGGAACTCCGCGAAGGCCTCCTGGTTGAAGCGGTGCACGGCCGAAGGCAGCACCATCCAGAGGACCGCGCAGATGACGAGGACGACGTAGGAGGCCGTGGCGCCTTGCCGGTTCTTGTCCATGGCGGGTCAGCCCGCTCGGCTCATTCCCGGCCGCTCCAGCGGGACGAGTTGGCGAGGATCTTGCCGGTGCCATTGACGACGGCGCAGAGGGGGTCCTCGGCGACGAAGACCGGCAGGCCGGTGGCCTCGGAGATGGCGCGGTCGATCTTGCGGATCAACGCGCCGCCGCCGGCTAGCACGATGCCGCGGTCGACGAGGTCGGCGGAAAGCTCGGGCGGGATGCGTTCCAGCGAGCCCTTCACGGCCTCGATGATCTGGTTGATGTTGTCCGCCATGGCCTCGCGGACCTCTTGGGAGGTCAGGTGCAGCTGGCGGGGCAGGCCGGTGACGTTGTCGCGACCGCGGACCTCGTAGGTCATCTCCTGCTCGAGCGCGTAGGCGGACCCGATCTTGATCTTGATCTCCTCGGCCGTGCGTTCGCCGATGATCAGGTTGTAGGAGTTGCGGATGTACTTGATGATCGAAGAGTCGAACTCGTCGCCGCCGACGCGGATGGAGCGGGCGTGAACGATGCCGCCGAGCGACAGGACGGCGACCTCGGTGGTGCCGCCGCCGATGTCGACGATCATCGAACCGGTGGGCTCCTCGACGGGCAGGCCCACGCCGATGGCGGAAGCGACCGGCTCGGGGATGGTGATCACGTCGTCGGCGCCCGCGCGGTAGGCCGAATCCATGACGGCGCGACGTTCGACCGCGGTGATGCCGTAGGGCACGGCGACGACGACGGTGAGGTTCGTGAAGAGGGACTTGCGGGCGACCTTGCCGATGAAGTAGCGGAGCATGTGCTCGCTGATCTCGAAGTCGGCGATGACGCCGTCCTTCATCGGACGAAGGGCCTGGATGTCGCCCGGGGTGCGGCCGAGCATCATGCGCGCCTCGTTGCCGACGGCGATGGGCTTGCGCGTGGTCGAGCGGATGGCCACGACCGAGGGTTCGCGGAGGACGACGCCGCGGTCCTTCAGGAAGACCAGGGTGTTGGCGGTACCGAGGTCGATGCCGATGGCTTGCGTGAATAGCCCGGGGAAGCGCTTGAACATCAGTTGGGTTGGTTTCCTTTATGAATAACCTCTGAATAAGGGAGTCAAACCCCTTTTGCCCAAAGGGTTAAGCGGCGGTGCTTGGTTGCGAATAACCTGCGCTCATCCCCATTTGGCATGCAAGGACTTGGGGAAGGCGGGGAGGGTGTGGACGGGGGCTAAAACCCCGTGGGGC
>JBEGOO010000209.1:0-9707 GCA_041182045.1 Verrucomicrobiota bacterium | reverse complement strand
GATCCCGGATGAGCACCAGCTCGTCGAGCTTCTTGAGCTCCGCCGGGAAATTATCCGGGCCGAACGGCTTGTTGCGGCGCCCGAAGACGTGGACGCCGTTGGGCACCTTGAACAGCTTCTCCCAGTACCAGTTCTTGTCGTCGATCGCGGCGGCCAGCGCGGCGGCGTCGACCTGGGCGGGGCGGCCGGCGGCGAACGCGCCGTCCACGAGGGCCCGGGCGACGGCCACCTGGCCGGCGGCATGCAGGTCGACGAGCGGGAGCTGGCGCACGGCGGCGACGTCCTTGATGGCCTGGGCGTAGAGGGCGATGTTCGCGTTGACGGCGGCGGCCGCGGCGGGGCCTTGCGGCGCGGTGGCCGGATCCAGCGGAAGCGGGGTGATCAGCACGACCTGCGGGGCGGACTTACCGTTATACTTCTGCTGGGCGGTATGCGCGAGCCAGCCTTCCAGCTCGGCCTTGAAGGCGGGGAGTCCGTCCTGACCCTTGAACGACTCGGCGTAGCCGAACCACGCGAGGATGATGTCGGCCTTGAGGCCGGTCAGCCACTGGTCCGGCGATTGCGCGAAACCGGAGCCGGCGTGGCCGGAGCCCCAGAAGTCCTTGGCCTTGGAGAGCGGGTAATACTTCTCGGCGCCGGGGAAGGCGAAGGGCGAGTTGCGGCCCGAATGATCGCGGTAGCCCGGAGTGTCGCCATCGTCGCAGAGGTTGCGGAGCACGAGGTCCTTGCCGACGAAGCGGCGCTGGATCTCGGCCTCGAAGGTGGCGTCACGGAGCAGGCGCTCCCCCTGGCCGCCACCGACCAGCACGATGACGCCGCCTTGGGGCGGGTCGATGGGGCCGGCGGCACGGAGGCTGGCCGTGGCGACGGCGAGCAAGGCGAGCAGGGACCAGAAGCGGACGGTGGGCATGGCGGATGGAGGGCTCATCGTGATTTCCCGCCGAAGCCTGTCGAGCCTGCGCCCGCCAGCTCCTTCGCCATTATCCTTCAAATAGCGCCGACCCGGCCTTGGCCTCCTTCCGGGGGGTTTTGCTTTGAAACCGCGCCCGCGTCCTCTTGTCTCATAGGTAGCCCCATGTCCCCCGCCCTGCGTCCCCTGGCGTTCCTCGCCCTCACCCTGTCCGCCCAAGCGGCCGACCCGGTGCAATACAACCGGGACATCCGACCGATCCTTTCCGAGAACTGCTTCTCCTGCCACGGCCCCGACGAGAAGGCGCGCAAGGCGAAGCTGCGGCTCGATGTCGCCGAGGAGGCCACCCGCGAACACAAAGGCGGCGTGCCGATCGTACCGGGCGACCTCAAGAAGAGCGAGGTCTGGGCGCGCATCCTCAGCACCGACGACGAGGTCATGCCGCCGCCGAAATCGCATCTGAAACTGTCGGAGGCCGACAAGGCGAAGGTGAAGGCGTGGATCGAACAAGGGGCGAAGTACCAGGATCACTGGGCCTTCCTGCCGCCGCGCCGCCCCACCCTGCCGGCCGACCTCCAAGGCTCGCCGATCGACCACTTCGTGGCGGAGGGTCTGCGCGGCACGGGCCTGACGGCCAACCCCGAGGCGGACCGCGCGACCTTGCTGCGCCGGCTCGCGCTCGACCTCACGGGACTGTCGCCTTCCGCCGCCGAACTGGAGGCCTTCCTGGCCGACCGCTCCCCGGACGCCTATGAGAAACAGGTGGACCGCTTGCTGGCCTCCCCGCGCTTCGGCGAACGGATGGCGCTCGAGTGGCTCGATGCGGCGCGCTACGCCGACACCAACGGCTTCTCGATCGACGGCGGCCGCCAGATGTGGCTGTGGCGCGACTGGGTCATCCAGGCGTTCAACGACAACCTGCCCTACGACCGCTTCCTGCTGGAGCAGCTGGCGGGCGACCTCCTGCCGAACGCGACCGACGCCCAGCTGATCGCGACGGGTTTCCAGCGGAACAACATGAACACGCACGAGGGCGGCACGATCCCGGCCGAGAACCTCGTGAACTACAACGCCGACCGCGTGAAGACGCTGGGCGAGGCGGTGCTGGGCCTGACGTTGGCGTGCGCGCAGTGCCATGACCATAAGTTCGACCCGATCAGCCAGAAGGACTACTACCAGATCTTCGCCTACTTCAACACGCTGGGCGACGCGGGGCTGGACGGCAACGCGGGCAACAACTCGGGGCCGTCGACGCAGAAGCGGACGGTGCTGAAGACCGACGAGACGGGCCGCCTCCGCGAACGGATCGCCGCCCTGCGCCGGACCTTGGCGACCCGCGAAGACGCTATCCTGGCCGCCTGGGTCGACGAGCAGCGCGGCTGGCTGGCCGATCGCGCCAAGGGCACGCAGCTGCACCCGATCAACCTGCTGAAGATCTCGACGCCCAACAGCGGCGGCGGCTTCACGGTCGAAGGCAACACGTTCAAGGGTCTCGGCGGCGCGGCCTACGACCTGCTGGGCGAGCTCCCGGCGACGAAGGACCCGATCGTCGCGCTGCGGCTGGTCTTCCAGGCGAAGATGACGCCGGGCGGCAAACCCACGCCGAAGAAAGGCGCGTCGAAGGACGCCAAGCCGGAACCCGGCACGCCGCCCGCGCCCGTGGCTTACCAAGTGTCCGCCGTCGACGTGACGGTCGACAAGGTGGCGGGCGACCAGGTCAACATCCACAAGCTGCAGAAGTTCTCGCGCGTGACCGCGAGCTCGTTCGACCCGGCCAACCCGCCCGCGAACGTCCGCGCGATGAACCAGCGGCTCGCTTGGCAGCCCGACATGCAGGCGGCCGGCGACCAGTCGCTCACGCTCACCTTCGCCAAGCCGATCCACGCGTCCGAGACGCCGTCCATCACGACCCAGGTCTACTTCGGCACCGGCCGTCCGCCGCTGCAGGGCCAGCTCTTCGCCGTGACCGGCCATGACGACGGCACCGACCTGCCGCCCGCGATCATCGACCTCGTCCGCCTCGAGGCGAGCCGGCGCACGCCGGAGCAGACCGCGCAGCTCTGGGGCTACGTCGCCCAGAACGCCGAGGCCCTCCGCCGCGTCCGCGTCGACCTCGCCAACGCCGAGGAACGGCTGAACAGCCTGACGGAGCCGCACCCGGTGATGGTGATGGCCGTGGCCGCGAAGCCGCGCGAGACGTTCATCCTCAACCGCGGCGACTACAGCCAGCCCACCGTGAAGGTCGGCCCGGGCACGCCCGCCAAACTGCCGGCCCTGCCCGCCGGCGCCCCCGCCAACCGCCTGGGTCTCGCCCAGTGGGTGGTGATGAAGGAAAACCCGCTCACCGCCCGCGTGGCCGTGAACCGGCTCTGGAAGACCCTCTTCGGCACCGGGCTCGTGGCGTCGGCCTCCGACTTCGGGCTGCAAGGCCAGTGGCCCAGCCACCCCGAGCTGCTCGATTGGCTGGCGGTCGAGTTCACGGACCATGGCTGGGACACCAAGCGGCTGATCAAGCAGATCGCGCTGTCGGCCACCTACCGACGCAGCAGCGTGGCGACGGCCGCGATGCTGGCCCAGGACCCGGCCAACCGCCTGCTGGCCCGCGGGGCGCGCTTCCGCCTGCCGGCCGAGCTCATCCGCGACAACGCCCTGCGCGCCGCCGGCCTGCTGGTCGCCGACGTCGGCGGCCCGAGCGTGAACCCGTACTCGCCGTTCGATCTCTGGCGCGAGGTCAGCCACTACGGCTCGACGCCGGCGACCGCCCAGAACTTCGTGCAAGACCACGGCGACAAACTCTACCGCCGCAGCCTCTACACCTACTGGAAGCGCACGGCCCCGCCCGCGAACATGATGGCCTTCGACGCCCCGAACCGCGAAGTCTGCACCGTGACGCGCGGCAACACGACGACCCCGCTTCAGGCGCTCGTCACCCTGAACGACGTCCAGTTCGCCGAGGCCGCCCGCGTCCTCGCGGCCCGGATGCTCGGCCGACCCGGCGACGACGAGGCCCGCCTCCGCTGGGCCTTCCGCGAGGTGGTCTCCCGCGAGCCCACGGACCGCGAGCTCGCCGTCGCGCGACGCACCTTGGCCCGTGAACGCCAACGCTACGCCGCCGACCCCGCCCGCGCCACCGCGGCCCTGCAGGTCGGCGAGGCCCCGGCCGCGAACCTGCCCGCCCCCGAGCAAGCCGCCTGGATGCAGGTCGGCGTCCTTCTCCTCAACCTCAGCGAAACCGTCACCCGTAACTAATCCCATGGATCCCCGCGCTGAATTCACGAACCACCTGACCCGCCGGACCTTCCTCGGGCAGACCGCCCGCGGCGTCGGCGGCCTCGCCTTGGGCACGATGCTCATGCCTGAGCTGCTCGGGGCCGCCAAGACCGGCGGCGGCCGCGTCGCGGGCCTGCCCGGCCTGCCGCACTTCGCCCCCAAGGCCAAGCGCGTGCTCTGCCTCTTCCAGTCCGGCGGACTCTCGCACGTCGATCTCTTCGACCACAAGCCAATGCTGAAGCAGATGGCCGGCAAGGACCTGCCGCCCTCCGTCAAAGGTACGCAGCGCCTGACCGGCATGACCAGCAGCCAAAGCACCTACCCGTGCACCCCCGCCCTCAAGGACGGCAAGCTTTGCGGCAAGAACGGCCTCTGGATCAGCGACCTGCTCCCGCACCTGCAGACGGTGGCCGACGAGTTGTGCTTCATCAAGAGCCTCCACACCGAGGCGATCAACCACGACCCGGCGATCACGTTCATGAACACGGGCAACCAGCAGCCGGGCTACGCCAGCATGGGCGCGTGGGCCAGCTACGGGCTCGGCACCGAGAACGCCAACCTCCCCGCGTTCATCGCGATGGTGTCGCAAGGCACGGGCAAGAACCCCGGCCAGCCGGTCTTCTCGCGCCTCTGGGGCAGCGGCTTCCTGCCGTCCAGCCACCAAGGGGTCGGCCTGCGCCCCGGGGCCAACCCGGTGCTCTACCTGCAGAACCCGCCCACGGTCGACGCGGCGCAGCGCCGCGACCTGCTGGACGACCTGGCCGCCCTCAACGAGGAACGCGCCAAGGAGATCGGCGACCCCGAGACGATCACGCGCATCAAGGCCTACGAGATGGCCTTCCGCATGCAGACGTCCGTGCCGGAACTGACGGACATCTCACAGGAGTCGCGCGAGACGTTGGCGGCCTACGGCCCCGAGGTCACCCGCCCCGGCTCCTACGCGGCGAACTGCCTGCTCGCCCGCCGGCTGCTCGAACGCGACGTGCGCTTCGTGCAGCTCTTCCATCGCGGGTGGGACCAGCACATCGCGCTCTCGCGCCAGCTGCCGAACCAGTGCCGCGACATCGACCAGCCCACGGCGGCCCTGATCAAGGACCTGAAGGCGCGCGGCATGCTCGAGGACACCTTGGTGGTGTTCGCGACCGAGTTCGGGCGCACGGCCTTCAGCCAAGGCGGCTTCGGCAGCCCGGGCGCGGGGCGCGACCACCATGGCCGCTCCTTCACCGTCTGGCTGGCCGGCGGCGGCGTGAAGCCGGGCTTCGAGTACGGGGCGACGGACGACTTCGGCTACAACATCGCCAAGGACCCGGTGCACCTGCGCGACCTGCACGCCACGATCCTGCACTGCCTGGGCATCGACCACGAGCGCTTCACCGTCAAGTTCCGCGGCCTCAACGTTAAGCTCACCGGCGTCGAGGAAGCCCACGTGGTGAAGGGTGTGTTGAGCTGAACGATTTCAGCAGCTGGCCAGTGGACAAGCGGGCAAGGGGACAAGGGGGAATCGTTAGCAGTTAGCGGTTGGCGGATGGCGCTGCCCTAAGGATCAGGGGCAGGATCAGGGACAGGGGAAGGAGAAACAGGTGCGCGCAAAACAGGGCGGATAGGGCCTAGCGATTGGCGGTTAGCTTATGCCAGCGGCTTCAGGTCCACCCCTGTCCCCGTGTCCACTTGCCCACGCTCCCCGGTATCCGAGTTAGGTCTGACCGTCCTCGGTCGGCCAGGGCACGAGAGGCATCAGGGTCAGGCGGGAGGGTCTGGGAAAGCAGATACAAAATAACCAGAGGCAACAGGTGCGCCTCTGGTTATCCGTTCAACCGGTCAACGGGTCAACCAACCCCGGGCCTTACCTCGTCAGCGTCGCGCTGGTGACCTTGTTCTTGGTGGCGTCGTAGGTGTAGCCGGTCAGGGCTACCTTCGTGACGGTGTAGGTCACGTTGCCTTTGGCCGTGGAAGAGATGTTCGGCGTCGAGACGGTGAGCTGGCCCTTGCTGTTCGTCTTGGCGGTGATGCTGCCCGAAATCAAACCGCTGACCGTGACGGAGACGGCGGCGTTGGCGATGGGTTTGCCGGCCTGATCAACGACGGTGATGGTACCGGCGACATAACCGGCGGTATTGGTCGCCCGCACCCAGCCGAGGACGATCGACTGGACGTTGACCGACTTGGTGGTCGAAGGCGGCGGGGTGGCGCCGACGACGACGAGCAGGGTCGTCGAGGCGGTGGCGCCGGAGTTGTCGGTGACCGTCAGCTTGACGGTGTAATTACCGGCCGTCTGGTAGGTCTTGCTCACCGCGGCGAGCGTGGAGGTCGTGCCATCGCCGAAGTCCCACAGGTAGCTGGCGATGATGCCATCCGGGTCGCTGGACATGCTACCGACGAAACCGACGGTGAGCGGGGCGGTGCCGGAAATCGTCCCGGTGCTGGCAGGAGCCGGGCTGGTGCCAGCGGTCGAGGCGATCGGCGGCTGGTTGACGACCCCGGAGGCGGGCCAGGAACCGGTGAGGCTGAAGCGACCGAGCGAACCGTAGTCGGTATAGCCGGTGGCCGGGTCGTTGGTGCTGCCCTTGCCGTCGACAACCACATAGTAGGTGCCACCCGTGACCGGGACGGAAAGCGTGGAACCGAGACCGGCGGCGGTACCTTGGGCGAGGACGAGGCCATTGGCGTCGACCAGCGAAAGCGCGAGGTTGAGGTTGGCGGAAGGCTGGGCCACCAGACCGTTGATGGTCACGAGACCCTGGCCGGCGGTGATTTTGAACCAGTCCTGATCATTGCGATCGGCGATGATGCCGCCGGCCGTCAAGGTCGCGCCATCGACCAGCGCGGCGGTCGCGAGCGTGGAACCATGCTCGTCGGCGACGCGGGGGATGCGATTCGTGATCAAGGCCACCTGATCCTGGGTGTTGTTGGAGAGGGGGTAGTCGCCCTTGGTCCACTGCACCACGGTCTTGTAGTAACCGACCCCCATGATGGGAGCCCAATCGGCATGGCCGGCGTAGTACTCGACGCCGGTGGTCTGGCCGGAGTGATAAAGGCCGAGAGTGTGACCGACCTCATGAGCGGCCGCCTCGGCGATGTATCGGCCGCTGTTGCTGAGCTGGGCGGGGAAGACGAAAGCCGGGGTGTCGTTCTGGGTGGAGGTAGCCGCGACGACGGCGCCGAAGGAGCCGACGTAGGCGACGCCGCCGGCGGAGGCGCCCAACCACTGCGTGCTGGAACCGCCGATCACGCAGCGGACGCCGTAAGCGGTGTCGGAGGAGGCGGTGCGACGAAGCTTCTCGATGCCGGGATCCTCGGTGGTCACGTCGACGTCCCAAGGGGCGTAATCCTCGGCGACCCGGCGCCAGACGTCCTGGATCGTGGTGAGTTCGGCGGTGGAGAACGCGGCGGGGTTGCCATCCGTGTCGAACGCCGGGGTGACGATATCGGCGCCGGCCGCGTAGGCGTTGTTCCAGGAGGTGCCGGTGGTGGTGTGTCCGGTGAAGTCGAGATAGATGACCTTGGCGGCGCCCGGACGGGAGTGGAGCAGGAAGGTATTGGCGAGCGGCTGGCTCGCGGTGGACGTGTAGGTCGTGGTATCCGGACCGACCTGGGCCTGCGGGGCGGCGCAGATGAAGTGCGCGCGATTCGACTTATCCAGGTAAAGGTGTTTGTGGTTGTCGCAGGCGCGATCGAAGCCGGCGCGATCGACGCCGGACTCGTCGGCCGCCCGGTCGCGCTCGGAGCGCGTTCCCCTGTCGGCCGTGCGACGCGAAGGGTTGGTGCCGGTGTTCGTGCCGGGGTTGGTCGGCGTCACCACCGGGTTGTTGGTGGTCGCGGCGCCGGCCGGGGTCGTGGGCGCGGCGAAAGAAAGGGCGGTCAGGCAAACGGAAGCCCACAGAGCCAGAACACGGGGAAGCATGGCGAAACATTACCCTTCCCCGCCCGGCGGACAATCCCTTTTTAGCGGTTTCCCTTGTGCCATTCGCCTTAGGACCTTATGCCCGTCCGCATGTGGCCTGCCCCTCTCAAACCCCTTTTTCTAGGTCTTTTTATTAGCATTACCGGCTGGGCCGCGGACGCCCCGTCGACACGGCCTCCGAACGTCATCGTGATCCTGGTCGACGACTTCGGCATGACGGACCTGGCCTGCTACGGCAGCCGTCTCTACCAGACCCCCCACCTCGACCAGCTGGCCAAGGACGGGGTGCGCTTCACGGAGAGCTACTCGGCCTGCACGGTCTGCTCACCCACCCGCGCGGCCTTGCTCACGGGCAAGGCTCCCGCCCGTCTGCACATCACGGATTGGATCGCCGGCGAGAACCACCCGAAGGCCAAGCTCAAGATCCCTGACTGGCAGAAGTTCCTCCCCTTCGAGGAGATCACCTTGGCCGAGCAGCTGAAGGCCGCCGGCTACGCCACCGCCAGCATCGGCAAGTGGCACCTGACCCCGGGCTTGGAGAAAGGCGACGAGGCCTACTACCCCGAGAAGCACGGGTTCGACGTGAACGTCGGCGGCTACCACCGCGGTCAACCGCCGTCCTACTTCTCGCCCTACCACATCCCCACCCTCGTCGACGGACCCAAGGGCGAATTCCTGACGGACCGCGAGGCGGCCGAGGCGGTCAAATTCATGGAGGCCAACAAGGACAAGCCGTTCTTCATCTACCTGCCGCACTACGCCGTGCACCAGCCGCTCGACGGCAAGAAGGACGTCATCGCGCGCTACCAGGCCAAGGTCGCGGCCGACCCCACCCTCAAGCAGCGCAACGCCACCTACGCCGCCCTCGTCGAGAGCGTCGACGATTCGGTCGGGACGATCCGGGCCGCGCTCAAGCGCCTGAACCTCGACGACCGCACCATCATCCTCTTCACCGGCGACAACGGCGGCAAGATCGGCCCCACCGACAACAGCCCGTACCGCGTCGGCAAGGGCTCGGCCTACGAAGGCGGCATCCGCGTGCCGCTGATCGCCTACTGGCCCGGCGTCACCAAGGCCGGCGTGACCGACGCCACCCCGAACATCACGCACGACCTCTACCCGACCGTGCTCGAGATGACGGGCATCAAGCCCCTCGCCTCGCTGGTCGACGGCGTCAGCCTGGCGGGCCTCCTGCGGACCGGCGCCAAGGTCGACCGCGACGCGCTCTACTGGCATTACCCGCACTACCATGGCGGAGGCGCCACCCCGCACAGCGCGATCCGCAAAGGCGACTTCCGTCTGATCCACTTCTACGAGGACAACCGCGACGAGCTCTACGACCTCGCCCACGACATCGGCGAGACCAAGGACCTCGCGGCCACCCAGCCCGAGCGCGCCAAGGCCCTGCGCGAGCAGCTCGACGCCTGGCTCAAGTCGGTCGACGCGCAGCTCCCCACGCCTAATCCCGCCTACGACCCGAACGCGGGCAAGGCCAAGGGCGGCGAGGGCAAGAAGAAGGCCGCGAAGTAAAGGTCACTTCGCGCCCTTCGGCGCGTCGTCGAACCCGGGCAGCTCGCCCGTATGGGTGATCTTGATCTCGGCGATGCGACCGGGGAAGCCTCGGCC
>JBEGOO010000208.1:0-2550 GCA_041182045.1 Verrucomicrobiota bacterium | reverse complement strand
GTCCGACTAGGATTCGAACCTAGACAAGGAGAATCAGAATCTCCTGTGCTACCATTACACCATCGGACTGTCCTGAGTCGTCTGACGATGGGAAGCCCCGGCCGTTCGTCAAAACGAAAGAGAGGCCAAAAAACGGCCAAAAGGCCACCTAGCCATCACTTCCCGCGACTTCTTCGCGCCTTAGCCGCCCCCCGAACCAACGGCCGGAGACGTCGGGTCGTCTCCTCCCGATCGATGCTCGTATCGGCCACCGCGTAGGTCAGGTCGGTCCATTTCTGCGAATCCGCGGAGGGCTTCAGACCATTCAAGCGGAGGAAGACCAGGCAAGCGCCCAGTGCGGCGCGCTTATTGCCATCGATGAACGGGTGGTTCCGACAGAGGTAGAAAAGGTAAGCGGCCGCGACCTCGACGAGGTCGGCGAACGGCGAGAAACCCTGGATGGTCACCTGCGGGGCGGCGACGGCGGACTCGAGCAAGGAGGGCTCGCGCACCCCGTCCGATCCGCCGAACCCCTCGAGTCCGGCCGCGTGGATCTCCTTCACGATCGGGACCGTGAGGTGAAAGCAGTTCTCGGGCGTGATCTTCACGCCAGCTTGCGCATCGTCCGCGCGTAATCCTTCATGACGCCTTTGATGGTGGCGGAAACTTCCGCCGCCGAGGGACGGGGGCGCAACGGCGTGATCGTGATCGTGCCCCCTTCGTGAACCTCGACATTGACATCGTCGCCGGTCTTCAGCCGGGCCAGCTCCATCAAAGCCGCGTCGAAGACCAAGCCTTGGGAATTACCGAGTTTGGTGATTTTTTTATGCATGAGGTAATACATTGTATTACAAAGGGAATTTGTCAAGCGGCCTTAGGCTGCTAGGGTATTTCCGACTCCAACCGCTACTTCCGCTTCTTCGCCGGCGGCAGGGCGTCGTCGATCGCCCACTCCGGCCAGGTCTCGCGGGTGTATTGCTGCAGCGCGAGGATGGCGTCGCGGAGCAACGGCGAAGGTTCGCCGTTCCACCGGAGACCGATCTCCATCGGCGCGAAGCCGCCCAAGGGTAGCGCGCGAACCTCGGGATGATCGATCGCCTCGGGGATGGCCAGGTTCACGCCCCACCCTTCCCCGTTGGCGACGTAACTGGTGACCATCTCCATGGAAGTGGCCTCGACCGCCTGCGGCCAGGTCACGCCGAGCTTGCGGAGGTCGCGCTGGAAACTGCGGGTGACGCTGCTGGCCGCCGGCAGGCACACCAAGGGTTCACGCAGCTTCTTCTGCTTCCAGAGGTCCGCCGCCTGTTTCAAGCCGCACTTCCGCGGGACCAGCAGGACGAGGGGTACGCGCGTCAATCGCAGCTGCCCAAGGCGCGCCCCGGGCTTCTGGTCGATCGGGACGACGGCGAGGTCGATCAAACCATCCCGCAACCAGGTCTCGAACTGCACCTGGTAGCCGGAACGGAGGCTGAGCTGCAGGCGCGGGTGGTGTTCGCGCAGCCGCCGCGTGACGGTCGGGATGTGCAGACGCAGGACGAGCTCCGAGGCCCCGAGCCGCAGCTCCGGACGTTCCTCGTCGCGCAACTGACCGGCGAGCGTCGGCAAGCCGGCGAAGAAGGGCTCGATATGCGCGAAAAGTTTCTTGCCCGCCGAGGTCAGCCGAAAGGGGCTTCGCTCGAACAACCGCGCGCCAAGCTCGGACTCCAAGGCGCTCATCTGCCCGCTGACGGCCGGTTGCTGGATGCCGTAGGGGATATGCCGCACCGCGGCGCTGATGCCGCCATGCTTCGCCACATAATAGAACAGCTCGAGGTGATGCACGTTCATGGCGGACGTGATGATAGTCGCCGCTTCGGCCCGCGTGGCAACGCCCATTCAGCTAGTGTATAGGCCCTATCAGGATTATCGATTAACGGGTTTACCGCGACCGGCGTATCATGGTGGTCTTCCCGCCATGTCCCTCGCTCTCCTCACCGTCCTGCAAGCCCTCGGCGTCATCATGTTGGCCGATTTCGTCGCCGGCGTGGTCCACTGGCTGGAGGACGCCTACGGCTCCGAGCATACGCCGGTGGTCGGCCCGCTGCTGATCAAGCCGAACATCGTCCACCATCACCACCCGCGCTTCTTCACGAAGCTCAGCTGGTGGCGGAGCTCCTGGGACTTGCTGCTCATCGGCGTGCTCATCCTGGGCGCAGCGGCCTGGATGGGCGCGTTGACGTGGCAAGTGGTGCTCTTCGTCGTCATCAGCGTGAACGCCAACCAGGTCCACAAGTGGTCGCATATGACCCGCGCGGAGGTCGGTCCGGTCGTCGCCTTCCTGCAGGACGTGCGCGTGCTGCAGACCCCGCGTCATCACGCCTTGCACCACACCGACCCGAAGAACACCTATTACTGCCCGGTGACGAACCTCGTGAACCCGCTGCTGGAAGCCTGCGACTTCTGGGGACACCTGGAAGCCGTCATCCAACGCCTGACCGGGGTCGGTCACCGGCATGACACTTCCAACCGCGGGCAAGGGCCCGGCCCCGCGTGGCTCGCGGATTACCGGCCCAACCATGGGGGCCTCGGTCG